>NZ_BDQK01000001.1:0-300000 GCF_003864295.1 Aphanothece sacrum FPU1
TTACCTGTCCTGCGGGTGGATAGTGTTGAAGGGTTATTACAAGTTGTTCCTTTTGTGGATTTTGGGGTTGCTTGGAATGATGATGATAATCCAATTGCGACCCCTGCACCAAATACTTTAGTGGGAGTGGGACTCGGTTTGCAATGGCTTATGGGGGATAATTTTACGGCTCGTTTTGATTGGGGAATTCCTGTGACTAATATTGAGACACAGGGTGGACGATCTCCAGATGAGGGGTTTTATTTCACAATAAATTACAGTTTTTTTTAATCCCAGCTTAAGAGAAGATTAGACCCAGTAACAGGTAGTCCAAAAATCACTGAAACTACCTCTACAGAACGGTTTCGTTATTTTTTCCAGAGGGAAGTTCAGTAATATCTTCCATGAAATGCTATCGTACAAATAAATCTTGTAAAAGATATAATTATACTATGAAATCTATTGGTATTCTAGAAGCATCTCGTTTACTCGAAATTAGTCGTCAACGCATACAACAATTAATTTACGCCAATCGCGTCAAAGGAGCTTATAAAACGAAGAAAGGTTGGCAAATACCTCTTTATGGAGATATGCCTCGGATTATCAGGGGCAAAAGGGGATCTCAAGGGAGATGGAGAGTTAAACGTCGCGTTAAACCGACGATTATTCATGTCAATAAACACATCATTGGGGCTAATCACCACAAGGAAGTCAAAGATCCGGTGATTGTTGTCAGGAAAGGCTCAAAAGTGACCTATTGTTCTCAAGTGTATTTTGAAGGAAGATGTCAAATTGTCTATCGACCAGAGAATAAGAATCTTAATGGTGGGGCGAAGGTCTGGATGGAAGTTGATGCGACAACTAAGATTTTTATGGAGTCACCAATATCCCAAAACGGTTGCTCCGGTTAATTATTAGACATCTCCACGCATCCCAGATTTCACCTTGATGATACAAGGGTTTGAGGTTAAGTTCGGTCGATGTCTATTATATCTACTTTTTTCCTCTGTAATTCGCTATATGGACATATATTATGTCTATAATCGACATAATATCAATTTTAGGAGAGCAAGGGATGATCTGGAGAATTGCCCAAGCTAAGCAGAGATTCTCGGAGATGATTAAGGCCGCAACCAAAGAACCCCAACTTATCTACAATCGAGAGCAACTGGTAGTAGCTGTTATCGAAGCTGAAATGTTTCAGGAGTTCCTGGCTTGGCGCGATCGCAAAGAAAAAGCTTCCCTCGCCGATGCTTTTAGGGAACTGCACCAGCTAATGGCTGAGGAAAATTACATCCTGGAAATTCCTTCTCGTCAAGATCGTCCTCACCATTTTGTTGATGTCCTCAATGACCTTTCTGTGTGACACCAACCTCATCAGTGAACTAGCACGACCTCAGCCAAACCCTGGAGTTTTAGTCTGGGCGACAGCAGTTTCCTCGATCTCGTTGAGTGTGGTTACTGTTGAGGAAATTTCCTATGGACTCTCGGCGAAACCTAACTTCAGAATTCAGACCTGGTTTGAAGGATTTATTGAGCAATATTGTCAACTTTTGCCAATTACGCCTGAGATTGCCCTGCGTTCTGGCGAATTGCGGGGGCAACTGCGAGGGAAAGGCAAAACTCACACCCAAGCAGATATGATGATTGCTGCCACTGCTCAAATTCACCAACTTACTTTAGTAACGCGCAATATTCGAAATTTTGATAGCTGCGGGATTCCACTACTCAATCCCTTTACCTGAATAGCAGCAATTCTTACGATCAATTCTGGACTTGTGAGCAATTTTCCAATACAATATTAGAATTTATTTTAAAGAAAAGAAAAATATGACTTCTTTAGCCGATCCTGGTAAGCTTGGAGAATACAAACCTAAGCGAATTATTTATGCTGCTCCTGAGTTAGATTTTTTGAATACGAATGATTTACAAGACCATTGTGTTTTTGATAATCCAATACCAGGATACGAAACCCGTAGAATAGACTTCTGCGAGGTTGTCAATTTTGACTATTCAACTGATTGGAAATTCTCTAAAAAAGAGACACCTATCAACGGAATTTTTTGTTTACCCGAAGGTGATGGACCCTTTCCTTTGGCAGTAATAGTTCATGGAAATTCTAACTATAAATTTAATTCGGCACCAGGATTTCTTTACCTTTGTGACTTACTCGCTTATCACGGTATAATTGCTGCCTCTATTGATGTTAGCTTCATTAGCATAAGAAATAACATAACAATTGGTCAGAATGGTAAAGTTTTGGGTCGAGCAATTACTGTCTTAGAACATCTCAAACAGTTTCGACTATGGAATCAAAAGGATGGACATCCCTTACAAAATAAAGTAGATCTAGAAAGATGTATGATTGTAGGTCATTCTCGTGGTGGAGAAGCGGTTGGACACGCAAGTGTGCTTAATCACCAGCAGTCTCCAATTCAGTTTTATAAAGGAAAGTCCCCTTTAGCTATAGACGGTTCAAACGGAGGATTAGGTCCATACAATTTTGGTATTCAAGCGGTAGTAGCTCTAGCTCCCACTGACCAATCCTACCGTTTCCCAAAATTAGAGACTATACTTTCTGATAATTACCTTGTCATTCAAGGAAGTCGGGATCAAGACGTTAAGCCTTTTGAGGGACAGTTAATCTATGATCGTAGCCATCCTCTTGGTTCTAATGATAGCACTCCTTCTGGAATTAAATCCCTACTTTGGATTCATAAGGCTAACCATAACTATTTCAATTCAGTATGGGAACCAGAGCCTAACAATATTGGAGGAATAATATCTCCAGATGACCAAAGAAAGATCGCAGCAACCTATATATCTGCCTTTGCTCAAGCAACGTTGCTGGAGAAAAAAGAATATCTCCAACTTCTCCAGAATTACCAATATGGAATAATAAATGAGTGGCTGCCAAAAGAAATTACTTATGTATCACAATACCAAAGCCACAAAAGATTAGTGATTCAGGACTTTGAAGAATCTGGTATACAACCGACAATTTCCTGCTCAAATAAAGGCTCAATAATAGCGGAGAAAATTATTGTTCAAGTACAACAATTCTTGCGATTCACATCAGATAAACAAAAAGATCCAAGCTATCATTTATATCAAGATACTAAGGGAATAAGAATAGATTGGACAGAGTTTGGAGGTAAGTATGTTTTGAAATTTGATGATTATTTAGATGCCAAAGAGTACGATTTTCTAGCTTTTCGTGTTGGTCAATCCTTTGAATCAAACAATACTCCCGATCAAAAACAAGACTTCACCTTAATGATACATGATACAACTCAGTCAATTTCCTTGCCTGTTTCTTACCTTCAATCGATTCCCTATCCTGACGTGTTTGAAAATGAAAATAATAATCCCGTGACTGTTTTACAAACTGTTTTTCTTCCTATTAATCAGTTATCTTGGCAAGGAATTAATATTAGTCAAGTAACTTCTTTGGAATTTGTCTTTAACATTACTTCTTCGGGAACAGTATATATTGATGATATTCAATTAACAAATTTGGTGTGACATAAGCTGTTGTGCATTTAAACCGCTTATTTTGAACTTTGGTACAGACGTTAAAACCCCCTCTCCGGCGCTCCCTTTGCTCCGGCGCTCCCATGCAGTCACAACAGGTCAATTAAATGCGTGACAGCTTACTCCCGACGCTGACCAAAGCGTTACAGCGCGGACTTCTTAAAGCCCGATAAGGGTATTTAAGATTTCCTTCCTAAATTTAAAATTAAGCTGTTCAGTCTTAATATTTATTTTTGTAAATCGAGATTGACAATTTGCAAAAAAACAGTCATTATATTTCTTTGTCACAAGATATATCTGGAGATAATCAATGAAGCGTAAACTATTAGCAGTAATTGGGTTGACAATAATTTTCACTCTTGTGTTTAACCTGATGACGGTAAACATTTCTTCAAATAGTGCTTCTGCTGATCAGCTAAATAAAAATCAAATAGAATCTAGCGTCAGCAGTTCTGATATCAATCAGTGGGCTCAACCTTTTTTAAATAAACTAAAACAAGAAGGCTTTAATTTCACCAAAGAAACACAGATAATTCTAAAAAGAGATGGTAAATTTTCTGTTATTTGTGGTGGAAGAACCTGCCCCTCTACCATCAAAAACGAAGCAATAACGATTTGTACCTTAAATCTTAGCCGACCTTGCCTACAAGGAGAATGTCAATACATTTGTCCTGGCTAACAGTAATAATTGATTAGTTTTCAAAATAAACGATGATTAATTCTTCGACAATTCGTTTATGAATAAACTAGGTTACAGAATTTTGATTGGCATCGAGCTTCTTATCTGTCTTCTAGCTAAGCCGAATCTCAGCAAAGCACAGAGTCAGTCTCAGATAGTTGAGGATGGAACATTATCTACCCAGGTTGATTCTCCAAATCAGAAAAACTTTACGATTACTGGCGGGAGACAAGTTGGAGGCAATCTTTTCCATAGTTTTAAGGAATTTTCTGTTCCCATAGAGGGGGAAGCAATTTTTAATAATGCTTCAAATGTCAACAATATTTTCAGTCGGGTAACAGGAAATTCTGTTTCTAGGATTGATGGATTGATTCAAGCCAATGGTATTGCTAACTTCTTCCTAATTAATCCTAATGGCATCATGTTAGGTCCTAATGCAAAGCTAGATATTGGTGGTTCTTTTATTGCTAGTACCGCCGAGGAAATTCAATTTGCTGATGGAACAATATTTAGTGCAACTAACAGTCAAGTAGAACCTCTGCTGAGTATTAGTTTGCCAATAGGGTTACAATTTAGAGGGACAGCAAACAGAATTGAAAATCAAGCATTTGGTAGTGTTGAAAACAGTGTCGCTAACTTTCAAGTAAAGCCTGGTAAGACTTTAGCACTTGTCGGTGGTGACATTTTGTTTACAAACAATGGTTCACTCATTGCAAGAGGGGGGAGGATAGAGTTAGGAAGTGTTGCTCCCGATAGTTTTGTAAGTCTGACTCCGATTTCTACAGGTTGGGTATTAGGCTATGAGACTGTTCAAAATTTTCAAGATATTCAACTAACTGGACAAACCTATATCTCAGTTTCCAATGGTAGTCTAGCACCTAATAGTGGTGATATTCGACTTCAAGGAAGACAAATTGTTATAACAGATCAATCAAACATTATTTCTTTGAACCGAGGGAGCATTCCCAGTGGAAGTATCGAAATCAAAGCTTCTGACTTTGTGGAAGTTAGTAATGGAAGTAATATTTCTACTCAGGTTCTTTCTACTGGGATTGGGGGTGATATCAAAATTCAAACAAATCGGCTAATTATTAATAATAAATCAACCATTGGTACATTAACTACAAATGCTGGAAAAGGAGGCAGTTTAAGCGTAGAAGCCACTGAATCTTTAGAAGTCGATGGCAATGGAGCGTTTAGCCAATTACTGACTCAGAGTCAAAGTAGTGGAGATGCAGGAGATTTGCAGGCAAAAACGGCTAGATTAATTCTCCGTGATGGGGGACAATTATCAAGTAGTGCTTTTAGTTCAGGAAAGGCTGGAACTCTTCATGTTATTGATTCTGAATCCATAGAAGCAAGTGGTAAAGGAATATTTTCTGGGCTAACTTTTCATAGTGGACTATTTTCTTCCACTGCGGGGAAAGGCAATGGAGGGAGCGTAATTGTTAATACCAATCGCTTGATGGTTACTGATGGGGCAAGCATATCTGTTGCTGCTCTTGAAGGAAGTACACGACAAGCAGGACAATTAGATATTAACGCATCTGAATCTGTGTTTCTTAATGGTGCAGATAGTTCTTTGTTGGCAACGAGTGAGAGTCGTAAACCTGCGGGAAATTTAACCATTAATACTCCATTATTGACGCTTCAAGGGGGAGCTAAAATATCCGCTTCAAGTCCCTTAAGTCAAGGCGGAAATATTAATCTGCAAGGCTTAAATTCTTTACAGGTTACTAACGGTAGTGAAATTTCTGCTACTACAGTAGATGGTAAAGCAGGAAACTTAGAAATTAATCTTGGTCAGACTCCGGTTAATAATGTACAACTCAACAATGGTCGTCTCACTGTAGAAGCTACTGGAACAGGAGACTCAGGCAACCTTACTGTTAACGCTAGAACCTTGAATTTGGAAAATAACGCCCAAATTTCGGCTTCTACTATTTCTGGACTTGGAGGAGATGTTAGCCTCCAGAATGTAGAAACATTACAGGTTACTAACGGTAGTGAAATTTCTGCTACCACAGTAGATGGTCAAGCAGGAAACTTAGAAATTAATCTTGGTCAGACTCCGGTTAATAATGTACAACTCAACAATGGTCGTCTCACTGTAGAAGCTACTGGAACAGGAGACTCAGGCAACCTTACTGTTAACGCAAGAACCTTGAATTTGGAAAATAACGCCCAAATTTCGGCTTCTACTATTTCTGGACTTGGAGGAGATGTTAACCTCCAAGGTTTAGACATTCTACAAATCAGCAACAGTAACATTACCACTTCCACCCAAACAGGAAAAGCTGGAAACGTCAGTCTCAATACCAACCAAAAACCAGTAAATTCAGTCCAAATCACAGATAATAGTCGTTTAGCAGCTCAAGCTTCTCAACCAGGGGGCGAAGCTGGAAGTGTTAGTGTCAATGCCAGAGACTTAACCGTTAATAATGGCTCATCCATTTCTGCTTCTAATATTTCAGGAAAAATTGGGGGGGATGTCAACCTCCAGAATGTAGAAACATTGCAGGTAAATGGGGGTGAAATCTCTGCTACTACAGTAAATGGTCAAGCAGGGAACTTAGAAATTAATCTTGGTCAGACTCCGGTTAATAATGTACAACTCAACAATGGTCGTCTCACTGTAGAAGCTACTGGAACCGGAGACTCAGGCAACCTTACTGTTAACGCTAGAACCTTAAATCTGGAAAATAACGCTCAAATTTCCGCTTCTACTATTTCTGGAGTTGGGGGAGATGTTAACCTCCGAGGTTTAGACACTCTACAGGTAAACAATAGTAATATTTCTGCCTCAACTCGGAGTGGACGGGCTGGCAACTTAACCGTTAAAGCCGCCCAATTAGTCCAACTAAGCGGTACTGGTGGTTTATCAGTAGAAGCTACCGAAGGCGGTACAGCCGGAAACTTAACTGTAGAAACGAGACAAATGAGCGTTACCGATGGAGCAAAAGTCAGCGTTAGCAGTCCTCAAGGTCAGGCCGGCAATTTAACTATCAAGGCTAATACCCTATCCCTAAACCGAGGGTTTATCACCGCCGAAACGGGAAAAAGTCAAGGAGAAGGGGGTGCAAATATCAGCCTCAAGATATCAGATTTATTGAGAATAGAGAATGAAAGCCTAATCTCTGCAACAGCTAATGGTTTAGCCAATGGCGGTAATATTGATATTGATACCTCTGACAGTTAGCTGAATGCTTAAATTTTCGCTCTACTGGAGGATAATTAAGGATTATTATCGACAAACGCTTAATTAAATTCTGATAACCTCCTTGGGGTGATTGATTGAGATATCTTTTCTTGAGAATCCCGTAACGATATTTAATCAGTTGAGTTGTTTTCTCCGAAGATAAGCCATTATGATCTTCCTCTGGACGACGCTTCAACCATGTAACGACGCTATGGCTATGGTGTTCTCTGGGATAATTTGGATTCAGGCCAGTTGGGCACAACTGCTCGAACTTGATAGTAAAATTAACCATGATTTCTCTCCCGTCAACTATGTTAGTTTGCTGCTTGATGAATCAATATAAATGGTTCTACCGGACTTACTATGCTAAACTAACAATTAATAAAAGGCTAAAGCCTTATCCTATAAAAACGAAGTCCACCTTCGTGGACTGCCATTATAGGTTGCGTAGGCAACCTTTGTTTGTATAGCTTTATGAACGAGTTAAGGTCTCTTATTTGTAATAATTTAGCATAACTTGTCCGGTAGAACCATATAAATAGATAGTTAACAAACACTTTATTGGAGGAAAAAAGTATTCATCTCTGTTATTCTTCCCTTAAACTCTCAAGCAAACAATGGGAAAAAGTCAGGTATTTTTTTAGTAAAAAATCAGGTTCAAACTTACCTAACATCAAAAAAGTCGGATTTTATCAGGTGAAGGAGCAAAAAACACCTGATTTTTTCCCATTGTACCCTTGATGATTTGCCAGCATGATAGACGGTATAAACAAAGTTTGCTTCAACAATAAGGAGTTTATTTCCCATGACACGCAAACATATAGTGTTGAAATTTAATGATGGTATTACTGATACTACATCGCAAGTAGTTAGCGAAGTAAAAATTCTGCAACAAGTTCTCAAAGATTGGGGAGTTTTAGACCCCAACGAATCAATAGATGGAAAGTTTGGCAACAAAACCCTTGAAGCCGTCAAGCTTTTTCAAGACAAAAAATCTCTACAAAAAGATGGCATCGTTGGTCAAAATACCTGGGCTGCACTCTTGAAAGTATCTCCATCAGAAATAGAGATTATTCCTCGTTCCACATCAAGTGGTTCAGGAAAGCCCACCAATGGAGTCGGTAGTATTAGTTCTACTTTTCGACCGAGTAATCGTCCCAATCATCGCGGAATCGATATTGCTGTACCCTCTGGAACTCCTATTTTTGCAGTTGCTAATGGAACAGTTGTCGGGATCGAAACTCGTTGTAAAGTTGGGGATACCAACTGCGGTGGAGGTCATGGCAATTTTGTTTATATCAAACATTCAGGACAAGATTTTCAGGAAACACGGTCTGCTCATCTGACGAGTGTTTCAGTAAGCCCTGGACAGACGGTTACTAAAGGACAACAAATTGGAACTGCAGGAAATACGGGAAACTCCACAGGGCCTCACTTACATTTTGAAATCCTAGCTAACGGAACTCATGTTAATCCGTTAAATCATATCAATCCAATTGTGTGATTTTTCCAGAATAAGATTGGCTAAGTTTTGAATAGACTAAAGGGGAAAAAGTTTCCTATATTCTGGAACTCAAGTTTGATTTATTCGCTAAAAAAACACCAGAAATTTTCCCTTTGTAATCTTCATCATTTGTCAGCATGATCGATGACATTAAGAAAGTTTTGCTCAACTAACAATAAGGAGTTTATTTCCCATGACACGCAAACATATAGTGTTGAAATTTAATGATGGTATTACTGATACGACACCAGCAGTCGTTAGCGAAGTAAAAATTCTGCAACAAGTTCTCAAAGATTGGGGAGTTTTAGACCCCAACGAATCAATAGATGGGAAGTTTGGCAATAAAACTTTAGAAGCCGTCAAGCTTTTTCAAGACAAAAAATCCCTACAACAAGATGGCATTGTTGGTCAAAATACTTGGGCTGCACTCTTGAAAGTATCTCCATCAGAAATAGAGATTATTCCTCGCTCTAACCCAGTACAAGGAAATTCACCATTTTCAGGAAATAAAAGGCTAATTCACAATGAATTGATAAGTCATGGATTTTCTATTGTACAATGTGCAGCAATTCTGGGTTGTGTACAACAAGAGTCTAGCTTTGATCCAAGCATACAGGAAGGTCCACCACCTAAAGGGTTAGGATTATTTCAATGGAGTTTTGACCGACGAAATAAAGTACCTGCATTGACGAATAATGATGCTACTGATATTCACAATCAAGTCAATCTTTTTGTTCACGAATTAGAGACTACAGAAAAAGAAGCTGGAAAAATTTTACGTTCTGCCACAACCCTGGAGCAAGCAATGAAAGGAATGGACAAGTTTGAACGGCCGGGTGTGGAAGGAAATCGCCGAAAGTTCGCACAACAAATCCTAAACGAACTTACATAGTCATCAGTAAGCGTTGACATCCACCCGCGCCGTAGAACGGGGGGGATTCCCAAACCTCACGATGCGCGGTTTCTGCTTCAATGCACCCGCCTTCACAGATTTTTTCTGTTCGGGTCTTATGGTCGCTCCACAGACAAGTCAGCGCGGTCTTGGGGGTTTCCCCCATGAGCGACTGACGCTGACACCGCAAGCCCTGCGGCCAAAATATTGCGACTGGCGTTGATATCTCGGTCATGGATCATCCCACAATTTCCACAGCGTTTACTACTAGGAAAATAACGGTCAATCTTAATTAATTCTTTCTCGTACCATTGGCATTTATACTCTAATTGCCTAAAAAATTCTCCCCAACTAGCATCACTAATTGAACGAGTTAACTTACGGTTTTTCACCATGTTTCTAACAGCTAAGTCTTCAACAACAATTAAGTCGTTTTCTTGAACTAATTTAGTTGTTAGTTTATGCAAAAAATCGGTACGAGCATCTTTAATAAGAGCATGGATTCTAGCTACTTGAAGACGTGCTTTATTTCGGTTATTTGAGCCGTTGGTTTTCCAACTCAAAGCCTTTTGAGCTTTCTTCAACTTCTAATGTTGTAATAGATCTAGAGATTGCTTCGGGGGTATTTTCCTCTTTGTACTTAGATTAACCCTTCGATTGCCCCCTCGCAATGACAGTTAAAGCACTAATTTAGCTGTGTCAGTCCACTACAAATCATAATCTTTACTTATCAGTATAGGTATGGGAGAGCAATATGAAATCAACATTCCCTTTAACGGCAATTCTTATTATTTTAAGTGTTCCGACTTTTTCCTTCAAGTCAGAATCAGCACCCCCTCCAACTCGTGTAGGACAGTGTAGTAATACTTCAGTTTCTAAAGTTAGGACAAGATTAGAAGATGGAGTGACGGGTAAACCCATTTTGGGTTCAGGAACATCAATCGAATTTACTAATGGCATTTATCTAGTTTCTTATGATACGATTCCTCAAGCTGAATCTTCTAAACCTAGAGATCCAGTAAAATTGTGTTTAGTTTCAATTCCCAAAAATTGCCCTCCTGGTGACAATCGAGGAAAAGTTTATACTGTAACTAACCTCAGAACAAAAAAAACATTTACTCTTCCCGATTCTCAACATAGTTGTGGCGGGGCTTAGTGCAATCTTGATCGATTCCCTGATATAACCAGACTTTTTCTTACATTTTGAATATACAACCTGATTTTTAGAGAAAAAATACCTGACTTTTTCCCATTGTACCCTTAATAATTTGCGAGCATAATGGATTATATAAAGAAAGTTTTACTGAAATATAGGTTCCCTAAAGGGATTGAAAACTTTGTATAATAATGGCTAAATCCATCACTACGAACTTTTCTATTGTGACTTTAATTATGACCACCTACTAACAAGGGAGAGTATTGAGACAGAAAATGCGAAGAAAAAAACAACTTATACTCAAGCCGAGATTGATGAATCTTATCAAAAAACTGTACGGAAGACGATCGCTTATTCTCTTAGTCCTACTATTTCTCATTTCCCTAGTAGTTCCCCTTTTTGTTGCTCAAGTTTCTGTCTCAACTCCTATTGTTCAAACTCAACAAGATGCCTTACAGTTGATACAACAAGGCAGAACATTATATCAAGCTAAACAGTTTGTGGAAGCCGCAACTATTTGGCAACAAGCGGCTGATGTTTTTGCGACGCGAGGTGATAAACTAAATCAGGCAATGGCTTTGAGTAATCTGTCCTTAACTTATCAACAACTGGGACAATGGAATGAGGCAAAAATAGCTATCTCTCAAAGTATTTCTATTTTACAAACCTTGGAAAATACGCCCATACAACAGGGTATATTTGCTGCTATTTTAGATATTAAAGGACAGTTACAATTAGTATTAGGAGAGTCAGCTAATGCCCTAAATATTTGGCAACAAGCGACTAAAACTTATGAAAAAATTGGTAATAATAAGGGAGTAATTCAAAGCAAGATTAACCAAGCTCAAGCTATGCAAAAATTAGGACTTTATCCGAGAGCTTGCAAAACTTTATTAGAAACTTTAGAAATAGATAGTCAAGACTGTCAAATATCAGAAAAAGAACTAGAACAATTCCCAGAAAATATATCTATCTCTTTACAAATACTAGGATTACGCAGCTTAGGTAATGTTTTACGAGTAACGGGACAAACGAAACAATCCCAAATCGTTTTATTAAAAAGTTGGCAATTAGCACAAACTATAGAAGACCCGGAAAACTTAGCAGAGATCGCTCTCAGTTTAGGTAATACAACACGAGTTTTAGGAAATCAAATTATTGCTAGGAATAAAAAACAGTTATCCGTTGATTCCCTACCATCAGCAAATTGTATTACATCAGAAAATTATCAGACAAATAAACAATTTTATCAACAAGCGATCGCCTGCTATCATCAAGCCGAATTAGGAACTTTATCTATTACTAAAATACAAGCACAGCTAAATTTATTGAGTCTTTTTATACAACTGAAAGAATGGAATCAAGTACCGATTTTTGTGAACAAAATTAAATCTGAATTGACTGACTTGCCCTCTAGTCGAATGGCTATTACGGCTCAACTAAAATTAGCACAAAATTTAATGTGTATTCAATCTACACTAAACCCCAATAAAAATCAACTCGTAACCCCCATTTTACAGTCTTGTCCGATTTTTCAAAAAACAACTAAAATCGTCAATTTAAAGGAACTTCAGTCATTACAAATTCCATCTTGGCAAGCTATTAATCAACTAATAGAAACAGCAATAAACCAAGCTCAAAATTTGGGAGATAAACAAGCTCAAGCAAATTCTCTTGGTTATTTGGGCGCAACCTATCAAGAGAGAGGAAACTTTACTAAAGCGCAACAGTTGACAGAACAAGCTTTACAACAAATCTCTGCCTTTAATAATCCCGAACTAACTTATTTGTGGCAATGGCAACTGGGACGATTATATCAACTTCAAGGAAAAACTAAAGAAGCGATCGCCTCTTACACCTTAGCGGTAGATATGCTTGAATCTCTACGACGAGATTTAGTTGTCGCCAATGCAGACATTCAATTTAACTTCCGTGATAGTGTAGAACCTGTCTATCGGGAATTGGTAGATCAACTATTACAACCCTCTCCTAACCAACCAGGAGAAATCAGTCAAGAAAAGCTCAAAAAAGCCCGTGATGTCATTGAATCACTCCAATTAGCCGAACTTAATAACTTCTTTCGGGAAGCTTGTATTGATGCTCAAGCCCAACAAATTGATCAAGTTGATCCTCAAGCAGCAGTTATCTATTCTATTGTGTTACCAAAACGTCTCGCTGTTATCTTATCCCTCCCAGGAAAGCCCTTAAGCTACTATCAAACGACTTTGACAGAAGATACCGTGTTGGTCAATGAGCCGACAAATAATGCTGTATCAGGGGAAGTTGAGCGGATTTTTGATGATATGTTTGCCAACTTAAATCCCTACATTTCTAATATTGATCCTTTGCGTCCCCATCAGCAATTGTACGATTGGTTAATTCGTCCCTTGGAAGCAGAATTAGCACAAAATAAGATCAAAACCCTGGTATTTGTCCTTGATGGTGTGCTGCGGGGTGTCCCAATGGCAGCCTTGCATGATGGTCAACAATATTTAATAGAAAAGTATAATGTTGCCCTGACACCTGGGTTACAATTGCTCACTGCGCGATCGCTTTCTCGACAACAGTTGAAAATTCTAGCGGGTGGTATAGCTGAGGCGCGTCAAGGGTTTTCTGCGTTACCTGGGGTTAAAGAAGAAGTCAAAGAAATTTCTCAATTAGTTTCCACAGAAGTCCTTTTAGATCAAGATTTTACTAGCGATCGCCTTCAAAAAGAAATTGAGACAACTACGTTTCGGGTGGTTCACTTGGCGACCCATGGTCAATTTTCCTCCCAAGTTGAAGATACTTTTTTATTGACTTGGGATGAACGTATTAATGTGAAAAATTTAGACCAATTATTAAAAGAAAGGGAGGGACAAAAACAAAGTCCCATTGAATTGTTGATTTTAAGTGCCTGTCAAACCGCGACGGGGGATAAACGAGCAGTTTTAGGGTTAGCAGGGGTGGCGGTGCGTTCAGGGGCGCGTAGTACCTTGGCCACACTTTGGTCAGTACAAGATCAGTCTACGGTCGATTTAATGTCCCAATTCTATAAAACTTTGAACCAGTCAGGGGTTAGTAAAGCAGAAGCACTACGTCAAGCACAACTTTCTTTATTGCATTCTGCGCAATACCAACATCCTTTTTACTGGGCTTCCTTTGTTTTAGTGGGCAATTGGCTTTGATAGGACTTTGCACCCAACTCAACAAGAATTGTTAAAAATGTAGTTGTCATACAAATTAATGACTTTAAATGCATCGAAAACAATTATGTTAGATAAACCCACCCCTAGACCCACACTACCACCTCTTAACTCACTTAAAAAAGTTTACTTTATTCTAGTTTCAGCAAACTTTTGAACAGCTTTGGGAGCAAAACCAGCAACTAAAAAACTATAGGTTAGTTGAATACCAACTTCTTTTATGTCTGGCTTAAATAGAGTAATTCCACCAAAGGTTATAGCAGAGATTAGAGCAATAAAACTCATCAATCGCATAGAAGAATTATTCCCATTATCTTCTTGCCAAAATCCTACTGAATTATCTTGATTTTTAGTTGCCATAGCAGTATTTTCTGAGGCAGTCGTAGTTACAGATGACATGATTAAAATTCTCCTTTTGGTAAATCTAGTGAAGGTTGAATTGATGAGAAATAGCAAACGATAGCTAGTTGTTGAATCAAATCTTTTAATTCAAGATCTGATTTAATTTTGTGTACCTACTTATAGTGTAGAAACAATACCGATAACAGTATTAACTGCCTTAATAACTTCTGTCACTGTATTCAGTAATTTTCTCAAATTCTGAATATCATTAATTGCTTCATCTAATTTATTAATTGAGGCTTTAATTTCCGCTCCTGGTAGGGTAATTAACTCAAAATTTTTCGTGAGTAATTTAACATTCAATACAGCTAATTCGTTGTCTAACTTTTGTATTTCATTTTGACCTTCAATGTGTGCATTTAGAGTAATTGTTTTGGCACTAAATTCATCATTATTCTTTTTATCAAGCTTTTCTTTTCTATTTTTAAGCTCATTTTTTATCGAAATTAATTCTTTTTTAGTCATTGTTATACTAGCCATTTTTTTCTCCTTAAGATTACTGACAAAAAATATTAAACTATCAATTTTACTTTAATTCCTGTTCCATTTTCTGGAGTAATGGTTCTATCTCCTTGCGATAATTAAGGGCAATTTTTTGCACTTGAGCCAGTTCTTTAAGAGTTAGGGGGGTATCCAAGGAATTTCTTTGATGTACGGAATTAATAGCTGTTGAATTAGACTCTTTTGCTTTCAGATAGATATTGCAGTATTCTTCAGATGGAGGTTCTGAATCACCTAAAAATACATCTTTAAGCTTGGTGTGAGCTTGAGCCGTTTTGTTGATGATAGCGATATAAGATTCAGCAGCATTGCGTCTTTTGACAAAGTTTTGCAGAACTTCACTAGACTCTCTTTCTAACTCCATGAAATCTCTCGAAGTTCCTAGTTGGCGTAATTGAGTGATATAAAAATCATAGTAAGATTTAGCTCTATCTTCCTCATCATTAAGAACACCATTGATATAGCCATCTCTGAAAGCATTCTCTAAACCTTTTGTATAGGTTTGTAGGGGTTTATCTGTGCAGATAATAGCTTCTCTTAGGGTTCCTTTTCTCTCTTGACTCACTACCCAACCAAAGATTAAATTAGCAATTTGAGTTCCTGTATTCACTGCTCCTTGGGGTAAGGTTACGTTGCCATTAGCACTAGGAATTGAGAACTTATTTAATGCATTTTTGATATTATTAAACTCGTCATCAAATTTAACAATATCATCAACAGCTAGCTTGCCGATAGATGTCCCATAGTCTGTCACGATCTTATTGGCATTTTTGGCTTCTCCTACTGCTGGTTTATTCAGTGTTTGACAATTAGCCAGTGCGTTATCTCTTTGTGTGGTTCCTTGACTACTAGCAACGGAAAAATAGGAAAGCTTGCGGATACAAGAATTGTAAATATCTTCCGCTAATTTATCCGTGTTATTTTCAAAATCAGCAGCCATCAAACCAAAACTTTGTGCTGATTGAATGGCTGGATCTGTGCCACAACTACTAATCATTATTGACGAAGTAACTGCTACCCCAAATAATGTATATCTCCTCTTTAGTCTCATTTTATTTATCTCACTATTGATGAAAGATTTTTTATTTTTTCAGCATTTTTGAGTTTTACCATAAACACTCCTCAAACCGTTGCTATTCATTTTGCTCTTAAACTTTGAAGCAGACAAGGGGAAAAAGTCAGGTATTCTTGAGTTAAAAAATCAGGTTTAAGCTTCAGGGAATCAAAAAAAAGTCAGGTTTTATCAGGTAGGAATTGAAAAAAAGTCGGAAAAAATCAGGTCTTTCCGTAATTAGCACTTAAGGGGCAATTACTTAAGTAGAATTTAAGTAAGCTTAAGAACCCATCTATACTTTTGAAAAATAATGACCATGCTAAATAATCAACGGTTACTCAATCTAATCACCGTAGGGATGTTACTTCTAGGCACTGCACCCACCATTGCCCAACCCACGAGAAACCCTTCTAGCACACAGAATAGGATACTTACCAGATTCTTATTCAAACCGCCACCACAAGACCCGAAACCAGAGCAAACAAGGGGCGCAGGATCGCGTCATGATGGGCAATGTGCAGGAGATGCAACCCCAACCAATCTGGCTAAAATTTCATCAGAGAGGTCATATATGGTTCCTCTGGCTCCTACTACTAACACTGGGTTAACCATAGCAGAACGCCCAACCTTTTTTGTCTATTTACCAGAAACCTCTGCTAAGCAAGTGGTGTTAAGTATTAGGGAAGAAGGTATAACCCATCTCTCTCAAACCTTTTTCCCCATAACAGGTGAGTCTGGTATTATTAGTTTTCGGCCTTCTTCTGACTCCCCTCCCCTAGAAGTAGGGAAAACCTATCAGTGGATAGTGGTGTTAGTGTGTGGGCAAAGACCAAGCCCTAATGATCCGGCGATCGCTTCTTGGGTGCGTCGTGTTGCCTTATCTGGCCAGATAAAACAGGGGTCAGCTTTGGAGCAAGCTGCTTGGTATGGGGAGCGGGGTATTTGGTATGATGCGTTGACTTTTCTGGTTCAAGCAAGGCGATCTCGACCCGGTGCGCAACCTAATAATCAAGACTTGACGGATATTTGGATACAGTTTTTGGAGTCAGGAGGACTGAAGGCGATCGCAACGGAGTCCCTTCGATTTTAGAACGATATCTCAAACCCTGATTATGACCTTACAGTGCTTAACTCCTAATATCTTTGTTTTGAGCAAATTTCCAACACTTTACAACTAGGAGAAAATCCCCTTAATATTATTAATATTTTCGTTATTTTTGTTTTCAACAATCATAACCTTGATATTATAGAATCCGGTTTTTTGCTTTCGTTGGCAACTTCTAACCAGCCTAGTATGGCATCTCGAAGGTTATTGATGACTTCATCCATACTGTCTCCTTCCGTTACGCAACCGGGGAGCGCAGAAACTTCCGCCCAGTAACCTCCTTCTTCGGCGGGATGAATAATAGCGTTGATTTTCATTGTTTTCTCGACTTAGCTTGTTTTGTCTGCATCAATTTTAACAGAGTGCGAGCAATTCTCTAACTAATTTTAAATAAATTTTAGTCCGCTAATTTCTGCTCAATAAATGCTTGATTTTCTCGACTTTCTGACTGTTTGAGGTATTCAATAGCAATACGTCCAGTAGTTAGATCTTTTTGATAAGTTTCTAATAGCAAGGATAAAGTAAGTCTAAAATGAAGTCTATCTCTTTGCTTATTAGTGATAACAAATAAGACAACTGTCGCCCCCGAAAGTGCCAAAAATGACGGGACAAAAGGTAGCCACCAACCCAACATAAAAGCTAAATAACATCCTGCCAAAAGTCCACTACTGGCAACCAACAAACTAAACGAGATCGCCCTAATAAATTTAAACTGCCAGCTTATTACTGTCCCGACAAAAGCGATCGCGGTTATCCATAGCCATTCGAGGGGATCAGACCAAACACGAAGTAGAGGTCGTCCATCAATAGCAGAACTAATTATTTGACTGGCAATATTAGCATGGAGGACTATCCCAGGCATTCTCTCAGGAGAACGGAATAGTCTGCTACTGTAAGGCGTATAAAATAAATCATTAATGCTTTCGGCTGTCGTGCCAATGAATACCAGGCGATCGCGTAAACTGTCGGGAGGTATTTTGTTTTCTAACAGTTCCCTCAGAGAAAAAGTCGAAAAATTATCCTGATTGCCCCGAAAATTGAGCAAAATCTGATATCCTCCCGATTGGGTGTGGACATATCCCCCGTCATTACCTGTAAACCGCTTAAAGATAGCTTTTCCCAAGCGCACTCCCTGGACTGGCAGCCCCTCACTGTCAAGGGGTTTTAGGGTGATTCCTTCAGCTTCAAGATAGTGCAGTGCCATTTTTACCGCTAAACTGTAGCGCACCTTATTATCAGAAAGAATAACAGATAACAGGGCCCGACGTACCTTTCCATCCCCGTCTACCACCAGATCAGCAAACCCTACTTGTCCCAGTTTACTTAACACAGGAGAAGCTGCAACTGGGTTCTCTATTACTTTCTCAATGCCAAATAAGTTAGGAGTTGATTGAAGTATTTTTACTAATTCCCTATGTCCAGGGTTTTTGGCTTTAATATTGGTAACGGGTAAATCTCGATAGAGATCCAGTCCAATGGCTTGAGGATTTTGGGCTTTAATGTTGGCAATAGCTTGAGCTAAAATACCATCAGGAATCGGCCACTGTCCTATTTGACTCAAATCTGTCTCGTCGATAGTAACAATAGCTATGCGAGTATCTGGGGTTTCAGGCGATCGCCAACGAAAGAACAGATCAAGCTGGTTCCATTCTAATCCTTGTAATATTCCGCAGAAGCGCAACAGCAGGATAGATGCAGTGACAGCTAAGGCAGTTAGGGGCATCCATCCCCACCAAATTCGCCGTTTTAGGACTTCTTGTGTAGCTTTCAACCTAGCTAAAGCCAGCAGGTGACTAGCTTGTTCAGTAGCTTCGAGTAATTTTTGTGTCTGTTGCTTAGCTAAATCTTGACTAGCGACTAAAAATTGATAGTCCCCATCACTGAGGCTTTTACCTAAGGCCCAAGTTAACGCATCTTGCAACTCTAAACCCTGTAATAAAGAGGACTCATCTTGACCACCTGAAGCCATCCAAGCGGCGATCGCCCGAAAATAGGGGCGCAACTTCTCTAAGTTCCTGTCAACCCATTTTTTATCAAAAACAGTTTTATAAATAGGATTATAAACTTTGATTTGTCCTTGATCTTCTACTACTAACCCTGACAATCGCAATTCCATTTGTTCGGGACTGCCATCGGCGCGAATCTCTCTTTGTTGTAAGATTTTTTGATACAGTCCTAACAGTTGTACTGCCTTTTGTTCATTGCGCAGAATTCTATCTCGAATAGTTCTTAAATGTTCTGGTTCATCTTGGGCTTCCCAATTTTTTACAATACGAGATTGTATTACTTGCTTGATCAATTCTGTATTTTCCTGATTTTCTTTCCCTATATTTTGCTGGTTATTGTTTATATTATGCGGTTGAGTTTCTAGATTATTAAAATTTGGTGTCAGAGGGAGATTTTCAGCCCTAATAATCAACTGACACAGTTTTTGTGTCAGAAAGGGTTGCCCACCTGTCCAGTCTAATATTTCTTTGATAACTGTTTCAGGATGATCAATTTTACCTTCTAATCCATCAATTAATGATTGAACTTCGTCAAATTGAAACCCTTGCAGTTGAATGGCCTTACCAATATTAAATGGAGTTTGGATTTTGTCTTGAATTAAATCTGAAGGCGTTGCTACTCCCAACAAAGCGAAGGTGAGGCGTTTATAGTCAAAATGGGTGTCACGTTGCTCATAAAAATAACGAATTAGTCCAAAAAAATCATCAAGAGAGAAATTATGGCTAAGAACCCGATCAATTTCATCTACGAAAATAACAATATTTTCTTTAATTTCAACTAATAGTATCTCCTCAATAAATAAGCTTAAACATTGTACAGGAGAAAGTAAATCTCGCCGTTCCCGCCACCAAATTCGCCATTTAATTTTTGAGGTAAGTTGACAACTACTAACCAGAGATTGAACAATTCCTGCATACCATTTTTCTGGGGTTACATCCTGTTTTCCCATTCCCGTTAAGTCAATAAAAACGCAGACTGTCCCTTCCGCTTGCAACTTTTGCATGGTTCGCACCCGTAAGCTAGATTTACCCATTTGTCGGGAGTTGAGGACATAACAAAATTGACCAGATTTTAAAGCTTGATAGAAGTCTACATCAGCTTGTCGCGTCACATAGCTAGGCGCGTCACCGTCGAGACTCCCTCCGACTTGATATTGATAGTTTGACTTGGTATTAGTCATGAATACTGGTGTTAATTTTTCACAGATGAGGCACAGCCAGGAACTATTGATAACTAGGTGGACTAAATTAAACAGTTCGCGCTCAAGAACAATAAAATTAAACCGACAAAACACGGCAAAAATACTCACGATACAAATGACAGCGAGGCATTACCTGATTATCATGTTGCCGCACTAATCCCATACTATGCAACTTATAAATCTGCATCGAATCTAATTCTACTGGTTCTGATGACGCGACAACAGTTTGCAACGCTTGAGCTAGTTTCGGTGCTTGTTGCAAAATCTCCAAATGTCGCCGCAGATGGTTACTATAAATTCCGGCTTCTGTTGCTGCATCTCGCAATAGCTGTTCTAGAGTCATTTTCCCAGAACTTACCTCATACAGGGCCAACCGCACTAAATAGGGATGTCCCCCCACCATACCCATTAACGCCTCTATCTGGGACTCATTCCAACTCAGTCCATGAACGTTTGCCAAAGAAAGCACATGCTTTGAATCAAATTCGAGCAACTCTACGGGAACCCCTGCATTAAACGGCGATTGATTCATGTCTAGGGGGATATAACATTCTGTTGAGTGTGCCATTACTAACCGCAGTTGCTTCCATTGTGGAGAAATCTTCCCCTTTTCATGCCAACTTCGTAACATCCCCAAAAAGTCTTCAATAACTTCAGTATGGGGAAAAATCAAATCCACCTCATCTAATGCTAAGACCAAGGGACAATCTATGGCTGGTAATAAATACTCCTCAAAATATACTGTACAATTATCATTACTCCCCAAAATCTCTGTATCCCAATAATCTCCCAGTTTATTTTCTAATTTTAATTGCCGACCCACCATCAAACACAGCCAACGCAGAAATTTATCTAAATTTGTCACAATAGACCGCTCAACACTGCTCAAATTCAAGTACACTGTTCTGTAATTCAGAGACTGGCAATGATTGAGGATCTGAGTTATCAATGAAGTTTTGCCCATCAACTTGGGGGCTTTAATCCGAATCAGAGAACCTAGCTTAACAATTGCATCATAACACAGAGACTCAATCCCATTTCGCTCCACATAGAAGCTCGAATCTGGAGGAACTGACCCCTCTGGAAAAAGAATCTCTTTGACTGACTCCAAATCAGCCTGTAGAAGTTTTTGTCCCGTTGATGCTCTCTTGAGAGGTTCCCGAAGATTTTTTTTACTGACCTTTTCTGCCAATATATCTGACAGCTTTTTCCATAGCTTATTACCCACATCTTTATTGAGGTAGTCAACAGTATAGCCAGCCAGTTGTGCCATTTCCTCGTAAGTTTTTCCCTCCCAAGACCCCTGAAGCACTATCATCTCAACATCGCTCAGGTATTTTCCTGTCTTTTGCAAAGCAAGTCGCTCGGCCAACTGTTTTGCCTCTGTCCAACTGAATTCAGAGTCGAAGTTCATCAGATCCTAGCTTCCTTTGCTTTCTCAGTCGTTTTGTTCACTACCTTATTTATATCAGGCTAACTGCTAGACTATCATAAATAGACAAATAAACGACTAAAGTAGGGTGGGCAATGCCCACCTGATAATATTTAAAGGTTATCAAAATTTTTTATACTTTAGGACTTAGGCAGGATCTGTCAGGATAAAATCCTGAAAATTATGTTTAAAATAATCTAACAGAACTGATTTAACAATCGGGACACTAACTGAATTTCCCAATTGTTTATAAGCAGAATCATCATCAGGATGTAATCTAAAATCATCATTAAAACCTTGTAATCTTGCACATTCTCTAGGAGTAATTTTTCGAGGTTTGTTATTAGTAACAATACCTAAACGATGAGGATCAGAACTTGTTAAAGTAATCGAAATACTGTCTGGGTCTAAAAATTTGAAAACCTCAAAAGACATATTTCCACACACAGGGCCATATTTACCTTTTTCTTCCTTGAGATATCCTTTAGATACTAAACTCAAAATAACTTTTTCTAAATCATTTTTTAAATAAAATGTCTTAATTTGCTCTAAGGTTAAACTTTTTCCATCTTGCTCAATTCCAAAAACTTTTTTACGACGATTGGCAATTAATACATTCATAAAAACGAATCATCCTAAAATATCCTTAATAAAATCACCTAAAATTTCAAACTCGGTTTCTCGATAAGCAATAGTACAGTCACTATATTGACAAATTGTTGAAATAGCAGAACTTCTTTGAAAATTTCCAGCCCCATCAATAATATACGCAATTTTATAACCTTGCTTGTGCATCAAAGATTGACGCTTTATAGCTTGTCCTGCTTTTCTTTCAATGGTACTATTAGTCGTAACCTGAAAGCTAATTTCAACACCGACTATATTTTGGTTTCTCTGAACAACTATATCAAATGGCATTCCTTCTTCTTTTTCATAGTCATTAAGATAAACTTTACCATTACTTTTGATTTGATAAGCTTGTTCTAAATAATTTTCAAGAAATTTAACAACCCTTTTTTGTGCTAAGTAGTCGGACATAAATAAACAATACTATGTTAAGAAATGTAACTAGGTTGTAACCCCTCTCCGGCGCTCCGGCGCTCCGGCGCTCCCCTGCTCACTTCACCGTAACGTTTATTTTTGTCGAGTTACTTAGTTCACCTCCATAATCAGCTAAGACAACCAGATGCTTCAAGAAAAGATTAGCCGGAAATTTTGCTGCTTCAATAATTTCAAATACCTGTTCAGGACTTTGATGACAAAGTTTTAGAATTGAGATAAATTGATCCTGACTCTTTAAAAGAATTGGTATAATACTTTCTCTATCACTTAGTTTTAAAAGTTCATCTGGCCACCAAATAACAGCAACTTCCTGAAGCTGTTTAATATCTCTTTTATACTTACTTAAATCTCTATTATTCATATTGCTAAAGCTTAATTAAAGTAACAGAAATATTCCCAGAAAAACACACATCTACATCTGTTCCTTCTGAACGCTTTCGTTTAGCATATTCTCCTTGATAATAATAAAATTCCCCATCTACTCGATAATCTACAGGTAAAGGATGGGTACTCATCTCACAAAAAATTATCTCAGGTTCAGGACAATTTATCTCTAAATGAGGTAGATTAACATTCCAAAAACTATTAGGAGGAATCGGATAATTCAAAAGACTATCTAATACTTTAGTTGTCCATTTTGTGGCTATTTCCCAATCAATCAATAAGGGACGTTTAATCCAATGAGAAATAGCAATTCCTGGTATTCCGTGCATTGCTGATTCTCTTACTGCTGCTACTGTTCCTGAAATATAAACATCTACTCCTAAATTTCCCCCCGCATTAATTCCTGATAGTACCCATTTAGTTTCTTTGGCAATTTGAGTTAAGGCTAAACGAGTACAATCTGCAGGAGTTCCTGATACACAATATTCGGTTTCTGAGCGTTTTTTTAAGTGAATAGGTTGATGGGTTGTTACTTTATGACCACACCCTGAATGGGGGTCTTTTGGCGCAACAATAATTCCTTTTTTTCCTAAAGCATTGTGTAATGCACGAATACCAGGAGCATCAATTCCATCATCATTAGTGAGAATAAAGGTCATTTGGCGTTACCAGTTATCAGTTATCAGTTACTATTGTTTGAATAAATAAACATCATCTCTTTTATATATTAATTGAAATTTGGAAATTTGTCCAATTTTTTGTTTTAATGTTTCAATTAATTCTGGTGAACTTGCTCGACCTGGATGACGTTTATTTAATAATATATAATTAAATTCTTGTAAATCAAACTTCTCTGCACCATTTTCTGCTAATTTAATGACTGAACGTTGACTAAGGTGGGGAGCAATATAAGTTGAAGTTAATACATTATCTTGACTTGAAATTTGACTAATTGCTTCTTGAGTCGCTTTCCAAGTATCAAGAGATTCTAAATAACGGAAGGTAAAATATCCGAATTTTGCTAAGGCTAAAAATCCAATTAATGACCAAATAATTATATATTTTTCTTGTCTAAACCATGTTTTTTCTGCTGCCATTGTTATAATGACTGAAACCATTAAAAATGGAATAATTGGTAAAGAGTATTGATGTAATAAGTCTTTTTGTAAGGTATCTTGCGATAACAAGTTCATACCTAAAACCGGAATGGCAGCTACTAAAGGAGAAAGATGACGGAAAGATAAACCCCAAATTAATGGAACTAACAGTAAAAGTAAATATTCTAAGTTAGGTAAATTAAATAATCCTTGTAATAATAACCAAGGTTTGAAAATAAAGTTTTGGGCAATTTCTGTAAAGGAATTTCCTAAATAACTAAATCGGGCAATATGCCGTCCAATATTAGCACTATTATCACTAAATAAGGGAATAATTAAACGGGTACTAATAATAAACCAAGTTACACCTAAACCCAAAGCAATACTACCAAATAAACGTTTTTTCTCGAAAAATAATAACCAAATTCCCATAAAGCTAACAGTCAAAGATAATACCCCTTTACAACTTAAAATTATTATAATTGCTAAAATAAATATGTTTAGATTATTAGTATAAGCTGCTAATATAGCCCATAAAATAGCAGGAATGGCAATCACATCAGGATGAAAATCAAATAAATTAATGTTAAAAATTATAGGATAAAGTAAATAAACTAAACTAATAGTTAATGATTGAGACTTTTTTAATCCTTGATATTGGGCTATATACCAAATAGGTAAGACTCCTAAACTTAAACAGAATGCTTGAATAAATAATAACCAATAAACAGTTGGATAAATTTTATAGAATAAGGATAAGGGATAGAAAATCAAAGCAGCATGATCTCCTAATATATGAATATTTAGGAAAGAAGAAATAGGCGATTTACTTTGACTAATTAAATAAACAGCTTGATCAAAAATTGCTAAATCCCAAGCCGTTGATTGAAATAAAATATGTTTAATACTACTAGCAATAAACAAAATTATAGTGCTAATTCCTATAATAATATAAATAGGTTTAATTAGAGATTGAGAAAGTTTCATTCAATTAATGTAACAAAATATATTTTTACTCTCTAAAATATCATAAAAGTGACCATTTTGTCCGCTCAGATAATTTCATTTTTATTAAGATTTTGTTGATCAAACCTTAGATAAACCTTAAAATTTTCAGAACTTCACCTAAATTTAATTAAACAATAAACCGCTCTTATCTTACTCTCAACATACTAAACAGTTGTGAGGAGAATTTAAGTTTAAAAAATCCTCATTTGCACAAATCTGTCCTAACCAGAGAATCATGAAACACTTATTCAAATTGGCGGCTACCATAACGGCGACTGCTGGTGTTATCGCTTTTGGGGCTAATGTGGCACAAGCATTTAACACTCTTTACCCCACTGCTCAAATACAAGGTTTAAACGGTTGGAATACTGAGTCTATCTTTACTGTGGGAGAAACCATTGATGGTTACACACCAACAGGTATTTTAGATGGAATTGGAGCCATTAAAATCAATAATGACACCGTTCGGGTTTTAGTTAATAGTGAAATTCGTGATGGAGCAGGGGCATCCTACACCCTAAATAATGGTGGTTTAACCGTCAATGGTGGTGCGAGAATTCATTATTTTGACATTGATTCTAATACCCGCACCATTAAAGATGCAGGGTTAGCTTTTGACCGCATTTTCGATCGCGCTGGACAACTAATTACAAATACCAATCAATTTTCCTCTGGTGCATCCCTCAACCGTTTTTGTTCTGGTCAAAGCTTTAACGCAGGAACTTATGGTTTCGTTGATAATGTGTACTTTGCTGGGGAAGAAACTAGCGGAGGAACCCAGTATGTCTTAGATGTGGACTCTATTAGTCAAAATCCCTTGGGTGGCGCATTATATGCAGCACCCGCATTAGGACTAGGTGCTTGGGAAAATGTTACCGCATTAGAACCGACAAATAATAATCAAGTTGCCTTACTCTTAGGTGATGACCGTTCAGGTGCGCCTCTTTATCTTTATCTGGGTAATAAAAATGCAGTTGGTGACAATAGTTTCTTAGATCGCAATGGTTTGGCACAAGGAACTCTCCATATTTGGAAAGCAGATAACGGAAATCTTGATGCTAGTACCTTTAACGGAACTGCAAGTTCTCGCACCGGAAGCTGGGTAGCAATAAGTAATACTGGTTCAGGTCCTCAAGGTTATGCTACTCAAGCTGAGTTAGATGCTCAGACTGCTAGTTTAGGCGGTTTCCGTTTCTCTCGTCCTGAAGACCTTTCTACTAACCCCACAAAAGGTTCTCAAGCGGTTTTAGCTTCTACTGGAAGCAGTTTCGCTAACTCTGCCGATGCTTGGGGAACCACTTATATCATTGATAATGATTTAGGAAATTTAACTGGTCAGCTTTCTATCCTTTACGATGGAAATGAGCCACAAAACCGAGATTTTGGTCTACGCAGTCCTGATAACTTAGACTGGGCTGATGATGGTAATATCTACATTCAGGAAGACCGCGCATTCAGTGGATTCTGTCAAACCAGTGGGGAAGAAGCTTCTATCTGGCAAGTTAACCCCAAAACAAGTAAATTAACCCGCATTGCTCAGATGAATCGCAGTGCAGTTGCTCCTGCCGGGGTCACTGATAGTTCTCCGACTGATTGTGGTAACTGGGAAAGTTCAGGGATTTTAGATGTTACTAAGCTCTTTAACACCAAACCTGGAGAAAAACTCTTTATTCTTGATATCCAGGCCCATAGTCTCAGAGATGGAGTTATTGGGTCACAAGGACTCGTAGAAGGAGGTCAACTGATCTTTGCTTCTGAAACAATCCCTGAACCCTTAACCCTTCTGGGTGCAGGTACTGCCATCTTTTTTGGTACTGCTTTCAAGGGTAAATTAGGGAAAGGCAAACGTAACTAATCCAGATTTACCCATAAGACGATCTTAGAGTCTATAGATTGCGTGATGCGTTCTTAACGCATCCTACTACATTTGGGATAACTTGTTGGGGTCAACGGCCGTTGACTCTTACCCTTTATTTGCTAGATTTCGGTAAAATTCGCCCAATGGTGCGATTTTCTTCAGTAAAGGTTTGTTTGGCTACTCTTTGAATATCCGCCGGGGTAACAGCTTCTATGGCCTGTAACTGGTCAAATAAATTGCGCCAACTTCCCGTTTTAACCTGATATTCTACCAAAGCGCGAGCCATTCCTAAATTAGAATCAAGCGATCGCAATAAATCAGCCCGTAGTTGATTTTTTACCCGTTCTAAGTCTTTTTCAGAGACTGGTTCTTTTTTGAGTCTTTCAATTTCTGTCTTTAAGGCAGCAGCTACTTGTTCTACCGTAGCATTAGGAGCAGTTTGGGCATAAAATAAGACCAAATTCGGGTATTTATCCCCAGGAAAGCCGTTAAAACCTTGGGCCACCAGAGCAACCTGTTTATCTTCTACTAAAGACTTGTATAAACGAGAGGTACGCCCTGAACTCAGTAAACTAGCCATGACCTCATAAATAGCATTATCAGGATGGTTTAACGCCGGACGATGATATCCTTCAAGATACCAAGGTTGAGAGGCTAATTCTAGGGTAACTTCACGGGTTTTGGTTTGAGGAGGTTCAACTTTAGTCACTTGAGGAGGTCTGGGTTTAGCCGGATAACGACCAAAATAAACCTTAGCGAATTGTTTTACCTGTTCTGCGTTTACATCTCCCACAATAGCAATAGTTAAATTACTGGGGCCATAATATTGATCAAAAAACTTTTGTACATCCTCACGGGTTAGATTACTAATATCCTTGTTATAACCAATTACTGGCCGTTTATAAGGATGTTCTGTAAACGCTTGATCTAAAAATGCTTCAATCATTTGACCAACAGGACTATTATCAGTTCTAAGGCGACGTTCTTCTAAGATAACCTGTTGTTCCTTATAAAATTCTCGAAATACCGGATCTAAGAATCTTTCTGATTCTAAAGACATCCACAATTCTAATTTATTGGAGGGAAAACTATAAAAATAAACAGTTGCTTCCGAAGAAGTTTGGGCATTAATTCCTACTCCCCCAGACGCTTCAACAATTTTACCAAAAGCATTTTGTTGGACAAATTTTAAGGACTGACTTTGAACTTTATCAAATTCTTGAGCTAATTTTTCTGCTTCTTCTGTTTTTCCCTCCGCTTTAGCCGCTTTCATTTGGGTAAATAATTGATCTAGTTTATCTAAAAGGGGTTTTTCTTCGGCATAATTAGTAGTACCAATTTGTCGCGTTCCTTTAAAAGCCAAATGTTCTAAAAAATGAGCCACTCCTGTTTTGCCATCAGGTTCATCCACTCCCCCTACATCTGCATAGGTGACAAAAGATACTACAGGTGCGTCATGATTTTCCATGACAATGAATTTCATGCCATTATCTAACTGAAATTGAGTAATTCGCTCAATAGCTCGATTAAGATAAGGGGTAATAGAAGAAGAAGGCGCAGCTTTTGAGGGCATAGCCGGAGTAATTACAGGAAAACTGCTCCACAGCAATAAGACAAGGCTTAGAGTCGTAATATAGTAACTCAAAATACGCGATCGCTTGAAAAAATTAATAACCATAGGTTGTCAGGAGTGTCAATTTCGTCTAGTTTAACGTCTTAAGGCAGCCATTGAGGTTTAAAACCCCGATTTAGTTGTTCAGGGGTAATTTTGACGGATTTTTGCTTGGCTTTCAATTCTGGTAGAGGCAGTAACCATAATTGACCATCGGCGATCGCTTGTTGATCAAGAGTCATTAAATCATTATCTGACTGGGAAGGGTTGGTGACAACCTGATCAAATAATAATGCTACTCCATCAGGAGACATACTCAGTTTGACATCTCGATAGTTAGGTAAAGCTAATAACGGCACATCAGTCTTAGTTTTCAGGTTAATAACTGCCAGAAAGGGTTCTTCTCGATATTGTCCGCTTCGGGTTGCAGTTTCTACTAGGTCTATTTTGATACAGTACAGGGTAGCTTCTTCTCTGGGTTCGATCTCACAGTCAATGATGGGATAGAGACTTCGCAGTATTTCTTGGGGTTTCCCAGTGGGATCAAACCAAACTAAAGAACGGGTATAATCTCCATTATCCTTAAGTAAGAGGATTTTTTGACTATTTTGAGAAAATCCCAATATAGTTTGATAATTAGATAAAAATTGTGGTGATCCCGCTTCTGGAGTTAAGGGAATAATGCCAATACCCCCTTGTTGCTTCACCACTAACCTTTGACCATCAGGAGACACCATAAAGTCTCCCCCAGGAACCCCTAAAGGTCTAGCTGGTTCTCCTTGTGGAATGATCCATAAACCAGAGTCTGCAGGATTTTTATAATTTTTGCGTTCAACAATAATCGTTTGACCATTCTTAGATAAATCAAACTTGACATTTTGATAATCTTGTGCGTTGAGAATAATTTCTAATTTTCCGGCCCGTTGAGACTGACTGACCGAAGTATCATTATTAAACCCTGTAGTAACAGTATAAAGTTGTTGTTTGGCTAATGCTTGTCCCCCACTATTAGGCTCAAAAGCACTAAATAATATTTTGTCACTATTAGGATAAATTTTAAAGTCGGTAACAATTAGATCACGGGGGGTTAATATGGTTTTTTTCGGTTGATTAATATCCGTAATATTATAAAGAATTAATCGTCCTTTTTCTTCTCCTTCAATACCAATATAAGCCAAAACTCTGTCACGGGTACTAAATAAACTAACAAAGGGTTCAATCTTTGCTAAATCATAACTCCTTTCAACATTTTCTAATTTAATTTGATAGTTAGTTCCATAAATAGGAGGATCTTGTAAAGTATAAATTAATTCTCTTCCTTGCCAACTCATTTTACCTGGAAGGGGTGGTTCAATAGTCAAATTCTTTTCTACCGTTTCAGAATTAACAGACCGGTTAAATTTTAAGCTAAATACTTTGTCCTGTAAGCCAACTTTTTTATCATTCCAACTAAAGTTATAGACTTTAAATGGACTTTTTTCTCCACTGATTATTATAGCACCTATGAGACTACTTAATAAAATTATTCCCCCTAAACAAATCCAATCAAATGGTTGAAATTTTTGAAGCCAAATGCTTTTTGTCTCTTCAGTCTGTGTCATTATTAATTATCCATTATTCATTAATTTTATAATATCTCAATAATCCCTAATTGGCCATCTAGACGTATTATTTGGCCATCTTTTAATAATTGAGTGGCATGATGAATATTCATCACTGCAGGAATACCATATTCTCGCGCTATAATTGCCCCATGAGATAGAGAACCTCCTACTTCAGCAATGATACCACTAGCGCGGGCTAACCAGGGACCCCATCCTGAATCAGTATAGGGAACCACTAAAATTGTATTAGGTTCAATTTCTCCTAAATATTGTAGATTTTTACAGATTTTGACTATTCCTTCCACTTTTCCTGGACTTGCTCCAATTCCTCGTAATTGTTGTTTAGAATTTAAGGGAGAAGGGGTTAACTTTACAGGAGTTGGGGTAATATTTCCATAGACGACATAGGGAATATTGGTTAATTTTTGATTCTCTTCAAATTCTCTCTGTCTTTGTTCTAATAATTGACTAATATTGTTTTGTAAATCATTTTCTGTTGACTCAATTAATTGTATTATTTCCTCATGTGTTAACAAGAAAATATTATTAATATCTTTAATTAATTCCCTGTGATGAAATAATTCTCCTATAGCTAAAAATGACCAACGTAACTGGGCTAATAATTGAGAATAAATTTCTGTAACTTTTCCTTTTAAATTCAATCTTTTTTGTACCTGAGTAATTTTCCAGTTTCTTATTTTTCTAGAACTCGATAATTTTTGCTCTAAACTATTTTGATTAATAAGTAATTGAGTAAATATTTTTTTAACTGATGCTGAGTTATCTTTCCAACGGGGAATCGAAATATCAGTCGCAATATCACTTAGATAACCATATTCCTCTAAAATATGCTGAAAATTTTCGATAATCATATGACCATCAGGATGATTTTCTAAAGATAAAAATAGTGATTCTTGAGTTTCTATACCATTTATATCTATTAAATAAATTGTCTGAGAAGCTAAATTTTCTAAAGCTTTTATTGAGGCGATTTCTGGTGTATAACGATTATCAAGATCTTGAGCTGATACCTTTAATATTGTTTGTCTTAAGGCTAAACTTAAAGGGGCTAAAATACTATAATAAGTCGCTCTTTTTAAGACTAATAAAATAGTTTCAATTCTATCTAATAATTGTGACTCAGATAAATCATTAAGAGATTGATTGAAAAGACGAGTTAACGTTGGCTCAAATAAGGTTGTATACTCCTGATTAAAATCTTTTTCTAACTTGGATTCTGCTTTAAATAAACGGAGTAAACCAGGAGTATTTTGTAAGGTAGAAATCAAAGGAGGTTTACTGAATTTTTCCCCTCTTAATAAAAATTCTAAACTATCAGCAGGTAATCCCATTCTTTGAAAAATAGAACCTAATAAAGTAGCATTAAAATAAGCTTGTTGATAATGTAAGGTTGCTGTTTCATTAAAATCTAATCCTTGAGTCTTCTTTCCTAAGACTAAAGTAAATAAATCTCCCCAAACTCCACAAGTTAACGGACGATTAATAGACCAAGTTAAGGGATGAATGACCCCTGGAATCACTTCAGAGGCAATTTTTCTTGTCCAAATAGGTTGTAAAGTTGTAATAGATCTTGCTTGTAATAACCATAATTGTTGTCCATCATAAGACCATTCTATATCTTGAGGAATGCCATGATATAAGTCTTCAATATCTCTTGTTAAACTGGCAACCATTTCAATTAGTTGAGGTGGAATATCCCCCGAAACTTGATCTGGTAAACTCTCAATTGTTATTACATCATTATCTTCAAATCGTTGAATCATTACCCGATATTGTTCAGGAGTAAATTGTCCAGAAACCACTCTTTTAGCTTCTCCTGGTAAAGCTTCTACTACCACAATATCATTAACAGGATTCACCGGATCTCGACTAAAAGCAACCCCCGAAAATACGCCTTTAACTTGAATTTGAATTAACACGACCATTCCTTGTTCATCTTGTCCTCTATCTTGTCGATATTGAACAGCATTCCCATTATTATAAGAAGTAAAACAATCAATAATTGCAGCTTTTAATACTTCGGGATTATTAACATTTAAAATAGTTCTATATTGTCCGGCTGCTGAAGCAGTTTCACTATCTTCTCCTATAGCAGAAGAACGAACCACTAAAGGATAATGAATCTGTGGATCAAGATAGTCTAATAAAGGTTGAGGATCATCTCCTGGTAACAAGATCCAACCATCAGGAACCTGATAACCTAAGCGTTTAAGATAAGATAACGTAGCGGCTTTTTGTCCAACTTTTTGTGGTTTTAATAGATTATTTAAAGAGAGAATTGCTTGATCGCCTCGAAAGAATTTAAACATTTTTTTAGAAGAATTAACTCCAGTTTCTGGTAAATCTAAATCATCAGGAATTTTTTGAAAAATCCAAGCTACTAAGCCTACTAAAATCCAAGACATGATGACATAGTTAGAGTCACCAGAATGTCTAACAGTTAAGATAAAAGCAAGTAAAAATAAAGTCACTAAACGACCGATGAATCGATCACGAATAATAGTAAAACTGCCTCCACTTATCAAAGTAGTTAACAGATTTGCTTGCCAATCATGAACCATTATACCCCAAAATAAATTAGTCGTTCCGGCCCCTTTTCCCATCCAATAACGTCCGACAATTAAAGCAATTAAAGATATTAATTCCCAGACAGGTTGTTCAGGAAAAAAATGGCGGGCTAATAAAACAGAAATAATACCTTTACCTGCTTCTGATAAAACACAAAGAATACCGACAAAGGTTCCCCCATGATAAAAAGCAGCAGAAACAGATACATTTTTAGTGCCTAATGTAGAGAGTTTTTGTCCCGTAAAAAAGTGTGTAATCCACTCAATTAAAGGAAGACCACCCAACAGAGGACAAAACAAGAAAATTAAGAGAGAACCCCAAATAGATAACATTGATCTGATTGACAAGATTAGAGGAAGGTTCTTTAATCATAAAGAAATAACTGCTATATTATAAACAATTTAACCTTTGGTGACTTTCTGCCAAGGCTAAAATGGTACAATTAACACTTATAAGTACCGAAGCAAAATTAATTGCACAACTAGGGCGGGTTTTGATATAGTCGTAATGGTTGAGTGACTAAGGTTTTGGCTAAACCCGCCCCTACAAATTTTGTGTAATTAATTTTGTCTACCTACTTATGCCTTTAAAGAAGATTCTGGCTTGATGACCTTGGTCAACTTGATGTTGTAGTAATTGGAAGCTTAATTATGTCTAATCTCTCCCGTTCTCATAATCCTGAAGCACTCGAAAGTGCAGTTAATTCCTTACTTAAACTCGCTCAACAAGAAATCTCTACCCAAGATAATTCAATAATTTCGAGTTCAATAGCGTTAGTTAAAACTTTACTAAAAAAAGTAACTAATCCTCGTTTTGAAATTATTTTAGTTGGCACTTTTAGTGCGGGTAAATCAACTGTTTTGAATGCTTTATTAAATAAAGAATTACTGTATAGTGATGCTCGTCACACCACAGGAACTAAATGCTATATTCAGTATGCGGAAGAAGGGGAAGAAAAAATCCAACAAGTCTTTTTCAATGGACAAGAAATCGGACAAAGAGTTAAAGATTTATGTCAACAATTAGCAATACAAGAATTAAATAATAATTCAGAAAAAAACATTTGGGAAGCTATTACACAAAGTATTGCGATTATTAAACATAAATTCAAGAATACAGAGGAGAAAAATCACAACAAAAAAATTTTAGAAAGTTTACTAACAGCAATAGAAAATAATAAAGATAAAATTGATTTTACTAACCGTAAGTCTTCTAATCCTATCCCATTTAACTCCCAACAATCCCAGGATTTCACCGATAGGGAAAAAACAGCAGGTATTATTGAAAGCTTCAATTATTACTATCATAATACATTGCTTAAAGATGGCAATGTTTTTGTCGATTTACCAGGTATTGATGCACCTATTGAAGCAGATGCTCAAATCGCACTAGATAAGTTAAAGGATGAAAAAACATCCGCTATTATTTTTATTCTGGAAACTGCTAGTAAAGGAGAAATTACGCTGCCAGAAAGAGAGGTAATGGATATAATCAACAATAATTCTAGTATTAGTAGTCGCGTTTTTTGGCTTTTTAATCGAATTGACTCAATTTGGAAAGGTGAGGAATCAGATGAGTATAAAGCTTATAAAAAGGTTCGTGATGAAGAATTTAGTAGTAAAGAAAGATGTTACGAAACCAGTGCTTTATTAGGTTTATACGGGAATCTTTTGCTTTCAGCAGGTGAATTGAATCAATCTAATGAATTTGGATTACAATCTTTAATGAATCAAGCTATTTATAATAAAAATCAACAATTTTTCGAGGCTTTTAAAGCTTATTTAATTTCTCCAAAGCTAAAAGGCAAATATACTGTCAATGTAATGAATGATGAAAAGCCTGAAGATACTTACAAACGAGTTGTAGAAAAACACAGTAAAGCTTTAATTGAACAAATGGTAAAAGACAGTGGTGTAAACGAATTTCGTCAGGGAATTGAAAATTATTTAAACACCGAAAAATGGCCAGCACTCTATCAAGATTTATCGGAACCTTTAAGTGATCTTTCCTTACGTTTACGGGATATTTATATTAACCAAAATGAAAATTTTAAAAGAGAACCTAAGACATTAGCAGATTTTGAATATGTAGAACAAAAGCAAATTTCGGAAAAATTAAAGCAACTTAGTGAAAAAATAGCACAGTCTATTACCCAAAAAGTTGATGAAGTTGTAGCCAAGAAAAATACAGAATTTGAAAACGATTTTAATGTTCTAAAAACTAAGGTAAATCAACGTTTTAATCAACTTATAGACGATTCTTTTATTGACAATATCAAGAATTCAACAACTAATAACAGTAGTAATAGAGGTTATGTAACTTTTCCTCGATTAGCTATTTTGGTGGAAGCATTTTATTTTCTTGCTGATGGATTAAAAGAGGTCATGCTTGAAGAATCTCAAAAGTTAATACAAAGTTTTTTTACTGAACTACACAACACAATAAGGACAGATTGTTCTGAACTTTTCCAATATTTTAAAAATGAGAATGAAGTAATAAAACAGGTAGAAAATTTAGAAAAGGATGTTAAATTCGCTATTCAAACTAATGTTCGAGATCAATGTGTTAGTTATGTTCGAGAAGGAAAAGGTTTTTATTCCAATAACAATAACTTCAATCAAATTCTGGCAGGTGTTTTTCCAGAGTTAAATACTGATCAAAAAGAACAAAAATCAAATCCTGACACAAAAGAACAAATTATCACACTTTTTAAGACTGATTTTGAACCGAAATTGCAAGACACACTTGACAACAAATTATATGAAGGAATCACTCAACCTTTAGTAGATAATCTTCGGAAAAAATGTGATAGCTTAAAGGAAGTGATTCAAAATAACCCTGAAGGAATTAAGTATATTTCCGATGCTCAAATTACAAGGGATGCTCAACAAAAATTAGATCAATATAATTCAGATAAAAATAAAATTGACCAGAATATTAAGGCTTACAATGTCGCTATTAACAATATTAATAACGATCCTGATTGGATAAGCTATAATATTAAAAAACTAATTGATATTCCGATATCAGATAGCAATTCAACTCCTAATTGAGAAACCAATACTAACAATGAGTAAGTAGTAAATCAACAAATTGTATTCATTTGTAGCAAACAGTTAGGGGGAGTTTATATAATCTAAAGCTATGGCGCGGAGTTTTTCAAGAGGTTAGCTAACCTGAGAGACTTCGCGTTATCCTAGCAGATACCCTTTTTTCAACATCAGTCATGCTCAAAAAGCAGGTATTATTTATCAGTAATGGGCATGGAGAAGATCTTAACGCTAGTTTAATTCTCCAAGCGTTAGTCAAGATCTCTCCTAAGTTTAGGGTATCCGCAATGCCTTTAGTCGGGAAAGGAAACCCTTATCGTCGTTTAGGAGTTGATCTCATCACTCAGACACAAACCCTTCCCTCTGGGGGTATTTTTTATATGAACCCCCTTACTTTACTTCAAGATTTAAGTGCCGGGTTAATTAAACTCACAATAGAGCAAATTCGCACGCTTTTAAATTATAGTCCCCAGTGTGATTTAATTGTAGCAGTAGGAGATATTTTCCCCATTACAATGGCTTATATAACGGGTCGTCCTTATGTTGCTTTTATTGTCTCTACTTCTAGCTTTTATGAAGGAAAAATACGCCTTCCTTTAATTACTGAATGGTGTTTGCGATCGCGTCGTTGTTTAGCTGTATTTACTAGAGATAGTTTTACGGCCAAAGATTTACAAAAAAGAGGCATGAAAAAAGCAATTTTTGCTGGTTATCCTATTATGGATGTTCTTACTCCTACTGGACAAGATTTAGGGTTAAAACCTAATTCTCCTGTGATAGCTTTATTGCCAGGAAGTCGTTTACCAGAAGCTCTTGATAATTTAACATTACAACTTAGGGTTTGTCAAATATTGGATCAATTAGAAGAATTTCAATTTCGAGTAGCTTTAGTTCCTAGTATTACAGAAACTCAGTTAGAAGGTTTAGCCAATCAACAGGGATGGGATTATTATTCTCCAGGTAAATTAATAAAAAAAGAAGATAATAAAACAATAATTGTTGACTGTTATTATCATGCTTTTGCTGATATTTTAGATCACTGTGATTTAGCCATAGGAATGGCTGGAACTGCTGTTGAACAAGTAGTAGGGTTAGGTAAACCTGTCATTCAGTTGCCAGGAAAAGGACCTCAATTCACTTATGCGTTTGCTGAAGCACAAATGAGATTATTAGGAACTTCGGTAATAACTATTGGTAAAAATCCTAATAATCCTGCTATATTTAATCAAGCTGCTCACAAAATTCAAGAAGTTTTAAAAGATACTAATTATTTAAAGAACTGTATTAAAAATGGGGATGAACGAGTAGGAAAAAAAGGCGGTTCTGAAGCTATTGCTAAAATAATTGCTCAATTTTTATAAGAAACCTGAGTTCGGTTTTAGGAGTTAGGCGTTCGGAATTAAGAGTTACGCCACCTTTTTCATGGAGAAAGGGACAAACCTGAGTTCGGTGTTAGGAGTTCGGGGTTCGGAGTTCAGATTTTTTCAACGAAAGAATGAGGGTTGCCAGACTTCATTGAAAGGTAAGTTGTGCATAAATTCCCTTCTGTCAAACTCAGGTGACAAAGTTTAACAATCCTGACGGCAAAAGTTAAAGTTCTCTCTTGAATTCTTTGGTTATCCGTCATATATACGTGTTTTTGCGCTTAAATTTTAATTCCTGACACCGAACTCAGGTTACTTGTCATTCCGTAAGGTAATCCCACTAACGAAATTTCATATATTATAGTATAAACAACTCTTGTAAAAGATATATTTATACTATGAAGTCTATTGGTATTTTAGAAGCGTCTCGTTTACTCGAAATCAGTCGTCAACGCATACAACAATTAATTTACGCCAATCGAGTCAAAGGAGCTTATAAAACGAAGAAAGGTTGGCAAATTCCTCTTTATGGAGATATGCCTCGAATTATCAGAGGAAAAAGGGGAGCTAAAGGGACATGGAGAGTTAAAAGTCGCGTTAAACCGACAATTATTCATGTCAATAAACATATCATTGGGGCTAATCACCACAAAGAAGTTAAAGATCCGGTGATTGTTGTCAGGAAAGGCTCAAAAGTAACCTATTGTTCTCAAGTTTATTTTGAAGGAAGATGTCAAATTGTCTATCGGCCGGAGAATAAGAATCTTAACGGTGGGGCGAAGGTCTGGATAGAAGTTGATGCGACGACTAAGATTTTTATGGAGTCGCCGCTCCCCCAAAACAGTTGCCCTAGATAAAAACAAACAAGTTCCCCTAAAAATGCGTTCTTTATTAAGCTGTTGTGCATTTAAACAGGGTATTTAGTTTTTTAGGACAAAGGCTTAAACTCCTTCTCCGGTGCTCCCTTTGCTCCGGTGCTCCCCTGCAATCTCAACTAGCAATTTATATGCTTAACAGCTTAAACTGACCAACCCCAATGAGAAGAACTCATAAATAATAATAAAGAGACATACATTCCCCAAATAAGAACCGCAATGAATTGAGCATTTCGTTGCCAAATTAACATAGCTGTGGTACCAAATGTTAAAGCAACAGCCGCTAAATTAAGACTAACCAACCCTTGATCATGTAAATAACTCCAATCAAAGGGAAAATTTAGTAAAATTGTCAGACAAACTAAGGTAATTAATCCCGATAAAGCCAATAAAATAATAGCCCAAGACTGAGGATAAGAACGAGAACTCGGCCCATTATAAACTTCTGTCAATGCGATGCCTCCAGCTAAAGCTAAAGGAGGACATAAAGGAATTAAACATCTAATTGGTGAACCAGGGATTAATAAAAAGTTTAATAAATAAACAATACCCCAAAGAATAATAAGTTTAGCCCATCCCCACATTAAAGACTTCCTCGCTAACTGCCATCCATAAAAAGCAAAAATTAACCAAGGTAAAGAATATTTGACCATTTCCATGATGTAAAACAAACCATCAGTGGAAAACATTTTCCAGTTATTTTGTAAAGGTTTCAGAAACATTTCTTGACCAAAAGATTGACCATAGTATGCCCATTGAACCCCATACCAACTCATAGCTGGCAGTAACCCTAAACTCATTCCAGCCCAAAAATAGCGACTGCTTAAGAGTCGGGGAATATCCCAAGCCAAAAACAGAAAAATAGTTAATCCTAAGAGTCCCCCAATCGTTCCTTGAGTTAAGAGTAAACCGCTTAAACTTAGACCTACTCCTAAAGACCAACGTAAATTACGACGCGATCGCAAAAGACAAAAAACTGTTAAGATTTCCCAAAAAAGGATGACTCCATCCATCATGCCTAATCTTCCCTGATGAATAACGGGAAACAAAGTCAGATAAATCAAAGCTGATAATAAAGCAGGAAGACGCTTGACAAAAATTTCTCGTCCCACACCATACAAAAGAGGAACAGAAATAGCCCCTAAAAATGCTCCAGGGAAACGAGTCGTCCACTCAGTCATTTGGTCGCATAGATAGGCCAAAGAAATCAAAAACGGCCCTAAAAATGGATATTGATGGTAAGGTTCACCCCCCAGAGTAGGAAACAGCCATCCCCCTGATAGGAGAGGATATTGTCCTATTTCTTGAGCAATCTTAGCGATAATGGTTTCCTCTGGATTTAGTAGCGGTAAATTGCCCAAATTAAAGGTAAATAAGAGGAAAGCAGCTAAAAATAATCCGCCCAAAAAGAATAACTCACGCCAACGTTCTCCTTGGCGTGATGGAGTCTGGGAACTATAGGAAAAAAACGTCAGATTATCCATTTTATGGGTTAATTTAGTGTGAGGAATAAGAACTAAAAAGAATGAGATTGTGAGCTTCTATTAATCTTCTTTAATAATTTCTCTTTGGGGGCCAATGGCATAAAAAGTTTGCATAGAATTATCACTAAAATCATAATCACTATTGTCGCAAGGCCGCCAAGAAATGCCATTATAGCTAGTATATCTATCTTGAGTCACACACAATTGAACTTTTTGAACTCCCTCTTCTTTTAACTGTGGACGTTCAACAACTTCATCTCGATTAACTTGTACATAGGTATACCAATCATCAGGGTGTAACAGACATTCCCCTGGTTCTACCATCCACCATCCTTTAGCCACCCAAACATTATCTTTATTAAGATAAGCAGCAGAAACCTGAAGTAATTGATTTCTATAGTTGCATAATTCTCCAGCTTGGGCCGTTTTAGGAGAGAAGACAGACTCACCCAAAACCATGCCTAGAATAGCCAAAGATAATAACACCCATTGATTTTTCATGGCTTTTTCTCCTCAAAACCCAATATTTTAACTGAACTTTAAGTAAATTTTAGCAAGAAAAAAACGGGGGGTTATCAGGTTTTATCTTTTATTATTCTTAAAATAAGCCTCCATCACCTGTTTTACCATGGGGCCGGCCGTCGAACCACCGCCACCCCCTGTATGTTCCCCAAAAGCCACCACCACAATAGTCGGATTATCAAAAGGTGCAAACCCACCAAACCAAGTATGAGATTCACCAGGGGGGGCTTCGGCTGTGCCACTTTTTCCACCAACAGGGGGCAAATTCGGCACATTTAGGGCTTTACCTGTACCTTCTGCTACTACGGCCCGTAATCCTTCCCGTAGGGTTTTAATCGTGGTCGGTTTAAGATGGAGGGAAGTACGCCACTTATTAGTATCTTGATTATTATCAAAAAAGTGAGGTTTGACTCGATAACCCCCATTAGCCGGAACTGCAAACATTACCGCCACTTGTAGGGGACTTGCTTGAGTAAATCCTTGACCAATGGACATATTCACCGTGTCTCCATCAGTCCATTCCCAATTGTAGTTTTTTCGTTTCCAAGCGTCATCAGCAATTAATCCTGGTGCTTCTTCGTCTAATTCAATACCTGTCGCTTTGCCAAACCCGTATAGACGGGCCCATTTAATTAAGGTAGGCCCTCCCACTCCTCGGCCAATTTGTCCATGAAACGTATTACTACTCCAAGCTAAGGCCCGTACATAACCCATGGGGCCAAATCCGGCCCGGTTCCATTCTCCAAAGGCCGTACCGCCAACATTCAGATAAGCAAAGGTATTTAAGATGGTATTGGGGGGATATTTGCCAGATTCCATCCCGGCCGTTGCTGTGACGAGTTTAAAGGTAGAAGCAGGGGGAAAACCTCGTAAAGCTCGATTAACAAAAGGATTACCTTTACTTTGCACCTGTTTCCAAATTTTAGGGGTAATTTGACTAGAAAAGACATTAGGATCAAAAGAGGGATTACTAACCATAGCTAATACTCCTCCAGTTTGGGGATTAATGGCGACAATTGCCCCTTTACGGTCGCCTAAGGCCGCTTCTGCTGCTCTTTGTGCGTCTAAATCCAGGGTGAGGGTGACATCTTTGCCGGGTTGGCCCACTTTCTGCCCTAAGACTTTCATTACTTTTCCTGCACCATCTACCTCTAATTGAATACCTCCCCATTCTCCCCGTAATTGTTGCTCATAAGCCTTTTCTACCCCCATTTTGCCCACAATATCCCCTAGACGATAGCCTTCGGCCTGACGTTTTTTTAATTCTTCGGCGTTAAGCTCTCCGGTATATCCTAAAACATGGGCCCCCATCGCTTTATTGGGGTAATCTCTGACGGTTTCGATATCGACTTCAAGTCCGTTGAGTTCGGTTTTGAATTCTTCTAGGGCCGTAATTTGGGCTGGGTTAAGACTTCGAGCGATACGGATTAAAGTAGGGGAATTATAGCCAGCTTGTTCAATTCTGCTTTGAATACTTTCTTCGGGGATAGATAACAGTTGAGATAGATATTTTAAGTTTTTGGGCCAATCTGGTTGTTTTACCACAATAGGCCACAAATAAGCTGCATGAGTCAGACGAGTTGAGGCTAAAACCCGTCCTTTGCGATCAAATATATTACCCCGAACTGGAGGTTTAGGAACAATACGAATACGGTTATTTTCTGCTTTATCTCGATAAATATGTCCTTGCCATAGTTGTAGAACAGCTAAACGGGTTCCAATAGCTCCCAACAAAATCAGACTCACTAATAACATAATGTAAAGGGGCTGACGTTTCTGGCCAATGGTTCTATTGGTTTTTTGTTGTCGGACATCATAGAAACCGTAGCTGTCAGTGGATATAGAGGTATGTAGTTTAGAGTGAGAATTTTGGGTAAGCCGCATATCACCTATTGAATGATCATTAAGGTACTAGGATAGCCTTTTTCACATAACCATCGCTTTAATTCTAGAAGACCGATGATTTAAAAAGTTCGGCGTTGCTCAATTAAGGTATGATTTTTATCTCGCGCTCCCGACAAGGCAATCGCTGTAAAAAATTAATAACGGATTTCCAAAGACATAATGGTGATTCAATCAGAGGTGTATGGCTTGTTTCTAAAATTATTAATTTTGCATCTGGAATTGAGGTTACAAGGGACGAAGCAAGTTTTGAATATTTCTGGTCTCTAGAACCAGCAATTACCAAACAGCGCACTTTAAGCTCTGATAATTGATCCCAAACAGAAGGCATTATCCCAGTATTAAAGTATTTTAGACTGCAAGCCAAACCTGATTTTTGAATGGGTAAACGCTTTTGTATTTCTTGAGCAATAAAATCTGTACCTCGTTCAGTAATACCTTGAAAAAGTGGTTGTGATAACCATTGATTTAAAAACTCAATAGGCTCTAAACTGAGAATTTTTTGAGCTAGTTGGTTATCTGCCCTTATTCGCTCTGAGCGAATAGTTTGATCTTCAATCCCAGCCGTTGTAGATACTAGAATTAGAGATTGAATTTGAGCCAGATTTTTGAGGGCAAATTGTAGAGCTAGTCGTCCACCCATTGAATAGCCAAATAAATGAAACTTATTTAGACCTAAAGAAGACAACCATTCTTTTAGTAATTTAACCTGTGCCTCAGTATCAAACGCAGTGGCAGCTTCTAACACTTTTGTTTTTCCGTGTCCAGGCAAGTCAGGAATTAAACATCGGTAGTTATGAAAAATTTCTTCTGGCAAGTTTAAAAAGCTATGACTGCTATGAGTAAAACCATGTAAAAATACAATAGTTTCTTTTTTTTTTGACAAGAATCAAGGTAATAAAAATGACCTAGATTATTTTTATGGCAACAGCCTTGTAAGTCATTATGAATTAAATTATTGATATTATATGTTTCAATTTTCATCAGTTATTGGGGACTTATTTTTGCTAATTTTTGGATAAATTATCCAATTTGAATAGGAGTTTTTATTTTATCAAAATATTTCATTATTTGCAAAAAAGTGCCGATTTTATTTTCGATTTCTTGCCATTCTTCTTGAGGATCAGAACCCTGCACAATGCCTGCGCCTGAAAAGAGAGAAAGTTTATTATTGTTTATTAAGCCAGAACGAATTCCTACGACAAATTCAGATGAGTCGTGTCCTACCCATCCCACGGGACTTGCATACCAACCTCTTTCAAAAGTCTCTATTTGCTCTATGACTTCAAGAGCTTGTACTTTGGGATAGCCACCTACAGCAGGTGTCGGATGTAACTTAGATAAAATTTCTGCATCGGAAACTTCATCAAATAAAATGCCGTTGCAAGGAGTATATAAGTGCTGAATTTTATTCAGTTTTAAAAGCATTGGTTCTCGGTTTAATCCTACACTATGACACATCTGAGCAAGTGCGCCTTGCAAACTATGAACAACAAATTTGTGTTCTCTGAGGTCTTTATCAGAGTTGAGAAGTTCCTCACCGAATTTTTGATCTTCTCGTAAAGATTTTCCTCGGCTACGAGTACCAGCAATTGCTTCAGTTTGTAAGAGTTTTTCTAAGCGAAAATATAAGCGTTCTGGTGAGCCTCCGATAAAAGCGTTTCCCTCACTCGGTTGAAAACAAAAACGAAAAAGTCTAGTATTGGATTTTTTTAGTATTTCAAGCACTGTCAAAGGCTCTACTTGCCCTAAAAATTCAAAAATGGCTTGGCGTGCTAGAACGATTTTAGCGGTTTCACCTCGCTCAAAGCTGGCTAAAGCCATGTTAATATTTTGATCCCAGTCACGTTCATTGGGAATATCTTCTCTCTTAATAAATTCAGGTAATTCTTTGCTTTTGTAAAAAGAATCAAAAACCAGTTCGTCTAATTCATTTAAAAGGTATTCTAACTGTCTGTTATAACTATCTGAATGTTGAAGTTTAAAGTTGCAAACTAGAGAAGTATTCTGATTATCACGATACAATTCAAATCGAGGAACAATAAAGCGATAATTGCCAAATCCTTGCCAACAAGAGGCTAAAATTGGTTTCCCATTGAAATTAATCCCTCCATAGTAACGAAGATTTTTGCAATCAGGAGAAAGGAACTTATGGAAGTGATTAAAACAGGAGGCCAAATCAATTGTTTGCTGACCATGTATAACGTCTGCTTCTCCTACACCAGCCATTTCAAACTTTTGTTCTCGATCTGACCAATAGGTTTTAATATTGTTTTTTTGTTGCTGAAGCCAACTTAGCAAATTGAGAGAATTTAAGGGGACTTCCAGCCGAATAAATTTATCAGTATTTGGTAATAAAAATATGTCATGAATAAAAAAGGCTTTTAGCTTATCGGCTAGAGACAATTTAGCTTGGCTAAAATCAACATTGTTACGAGTTCTCATCATAGTTATCTTCCAAAAAGATCTAACCGATTTAATACTAAAACACTTTCAGACAAGCTAGATTTTGATACAAAAGTTTACAAATTCTAGTCGTCCAAAAGCTTGCCTATTAATGCAAGAACCTCACTCAGTCCTACGGGCGAAAATGAAATCCGCTTGACATCAGGGCTTCAGCTTAAGTTAGGGGCATTCACCTCAGACCACGATTATAGTGACAGACTCCCAACGCTAACCAAGCACGAGTATAGCGCGGGTTTGGTCAATAGTATGGAACAAATTGAATCTCTCCTGACTGATTTTCTGGAAGAGATTAAACTTAATTATGTTCAAAGTTTATCTCAAGAAGATGTAGAGGATATTTTAGAACAGACAAGGGCTTTACGTCAATCAGCAAAAACGACTGAATATTAAAAAGGTTAAGTGATTATAGTGGTAAAGATAATTGCTGTATTTTTTTCTCTAAATTATATTGTGAAGAAACAAAAAAATTAACATCGTCTTTATCGTGTGTATTCAAGTATTCAAGAATACAGTTAGCTACATATTCAGCTAATTTTACAGGAACAGCATTACCTATCATCTGTTCTAAATTTGTTTTTGAACCTTCCCAGATAAAATTATCAGGAAAGGTTTGTAGATAGCTTCTTTCTTGAGTTGTTAAAGGACGAATTTTTGAGGATAATAAAGTCGCATCACCAAGATGTGATTGATAGGTTTTGGGAATAGGTCGGTTAACACCTCGGATAGTTGGACTTGGTTCATCAATACTAAAAATTGCTCGTCTTTTGTAACTTCTAGGATGTCTATAATAATAGTCAATACCAAATTTATCCCCCAAATAATCCCTAATTGTCATGGATTTTTGAGATAAGTTCTTTTTTAAGTATAAATTTAATTCATTATCTTTCCCTTGATAAATACCAATCCAAAAAAATCGCTTTATTTTTTGTGGAACACCACATAAACTGGCATCTAAAATAATTTCTGTTATACCATATTCTGCTTTTTTTAAAATAGCTTTAGCCTGTAAATATTTATGAGTTTGATTGAAACGTTCTACGTTTTCTAAAACAAATATTTTAGGTAAAACTTCGCTTATAATCTTAACAAAGGCAATTGTTAAATCTCCTCGTCCTAAGTTTTCATCTCTTTTTCCCGCACTGGAAAAATCTTGACAAGGTGGGCCCCCTATAATCATATCAGGGTTTAAATTTTTGAAGTGTTCTAGATATAATAGATATTGATTGAGATTCCAGTTATAAATAGGATGATTGAAATTTTGACGATAAACATTAACAGAAGCTTCCCAATTATCATAAGCAGCTAAAATACTATATCCAGCATTTTGAAACCCTAATGATAGTCCACCACATCCCGCAAATAAATCAATCACTTTCATTTTTTACCTTGTATGATATTGATGAGTTCTTGATCCACTTAAAGCAAAAGCTTTGTCATTTTTAGTATTTAATGAAATCTGGTCTATTGTTTCTACATGATTAATTTTATTTATGTTAGCAAAATCAAATAACATTTTAGCTAACCATACAACACATCGTTTATGACGGGTTATTTTATCTGAATTAAGTTCTGATTTTGCTGAATCTATGAATAACCTGGTAAAAGCTAAGTTACTCCACATAAATATATCTAAACATTGTTCATGAAGTTTAGCAGATTTTCCTTCTGTTTTCCAAATAGGTTGCATAATAAGAGGAAATTGATGATTAATACATGAATGAATCGTAAGATCAACAGCTTCAACTAATTCATTCATGACAGAGAGAATACAACTTGGAGATGTCCAATCTTGAACTAGATTGCAAATTGGATTAAGATAATCCTTTAGTATTTGTTGATTGTGTTGATAAGTTTTGGCAATACTAACGGCTAGATATACTATTGTTGGTGGTCTAACAACAATTTCACATCCATATTTATCATCTGATAACTCACAAGTTGTATTATCTGGTAAAGCGGTTAGTTTTATTTCTATTCCGCTTAAACATAAATTGTTTTTCGATTTATCAATTGTTACTAAATCAATTCTTGGGAGATTTCCTATCACGATATCTTGATAAGGTATATAATCTCTTTCAAAAGCAAAAAATAGATCACCAGAAGTATAATCTAAACCTAAAATTGAAGATACAGAAATCTTGCTATGATTGACATTTAGCTGATTATTAATTGTTAAATAAACTGGTTCTAAGTTCCTGTGACTCATATAACAAGCTAAAGCAGCAGGAAAAGAACTATTAAATTGATTTTTGCCCCAACATTCTTGTTTAGTAAAATCTCTATTAGAGTGATTAATTCCAAACAATCTAGGGTTTATATTTTCATTCATTCATATAATCCTTTTATAAATAAAAAAGGTGAGTAATACTCACCCCCATAAACCCAAACTATCCTAAGTACCGAAGCAAAATTAATTGTAAAGTCGGGGCGGGTTTTGATATAGTCGTAATGGTTGAGTAACAAATGTTTTGGCTAAACCCGCCCCTACAAATTTTGTGTAATTAATTTTGTGTACCTACTTAATATTATTCCATCATGTTTGTAAAAAAATCAATGGTATCTTTTAATGCCACAATAAAGGCATCAATTTCTTCACGGGTATTATAAAAGTATAAACTAACTCGACAACTTCCAGAAGCATTAAATAATCGATGTAAGGGTTGAGTACAATGGTGTCCTGAACGAATAGCAAAACCTTCATGATCTAAGAGGGTTGATAAGTCACTGCCATGTATCCCTTCAATATTAAATGCAGCTAATGCTGCCCTTCCTTTGCCATCTTCTGTAGGTTTTGGTCCATAAATTCTCAGATTAGGAATTTCTCCTAATTTCTTAAACAAATAAGCAGTTAATTCTTCTTCGTAAGCATGAATATTATCCATACCTATTCCCATTAAATAATCAACGGCTGCCCCTAAAGCGATCGCTTCTCCAATAGCAGGGGTTCCCGCTTCAAATTTATGGGGTAATTCTCCACAAGTAAAGCCATCAAAAAAGACTTCATTAATCATTTCTCCCCCGCCTAAAAATGGAGGCATTTCTTCTAATATTGCTTTCTTTCCATACAAGAAACCAATACCAGATGGGCCACACATTTTATGACCACTCGCTACTAACCAATCACAGCCCATTGCTTGTACATCAATAAGGGTATGAGGAACACTTTGACAAGCATCAATTAATACTTTTATTCCTGATTTATGGGCTAATTTAATAACCTCATTCACAGGATTAAGACAGCCTAATGTATTAGAAATATGGACAATTGTAACCAACTTCGTTTTGTCAGATAACAAAGATTTGAAGTGTTCTAAATCAAAGGTTTCATCAGCAGTTAATTGAACATATTTAATCACTGCCCCTGTCTTTTTAGCGATGATTTGCCAAGGAACAATATTACTGTGATGTTCCATAACAGAGGTGATAATTTCATCCCCTGGTTTTAGATTATTTAATCCCCAACTATATGCTACTAAATTGATAGCTTCAGTTGCATTTCTGGTAAAGATAATTTCTTGACGAGAAGCTGCATTAATAAGCTTAGCTATCTTATCTCTTGCCCCTTCATAAGCTTCTGTCGCCCTGACACTTAAAGTATGGGCCCCACGATGAACATTTGAATTATCTTGTTCGTAATAATTGCGTAAAGCATCAAGTACCGCAACAGGTTTTTGAGAAGTAGCAGCACTGTCTAAATAAATCAAAGGTTTGCCGTGAATTTTTTGATGTAAAATCGGGAAATCTTTACGGACTTTTACGGCGATGGTTTTTTCTTTAATAGCAGTCATTTGGCGTTACCAGTTATCAGTTATTAGTTACTACCGCAAACAAGTCGGTAGCTTGAACAGTTATCAGTTATCAGTTATCAGTTATCAGTTATCAGTTATTAGTTATCAGTTATTAGTTAAAAGTTTTGATAACTGTTCACTGTTTTACATCCCCTTGCTAATAGGAGGTTTGAAACCCCTTTTTTTGGTCATAATTAACTCAGAAGTTAGAATTTGTAGGGGCGCAAGGCTTACACCCTTGAGCAATTTTTAAGATACTTAATTAAGCATCTAGGGTACGACAAACAACACATTGAGTCAGTCTTTGTCGCAAAGAAGTTAGAGGTATTTTTTCTAATATTTCTGCGGCAAAAGCATCAATTAATAAGTGACGGGAATCAGTTTCATTTAAGCCCCGACTCTGTAAATAAAAGAGTTCATCTGCTTCTAATTGACTAATGGTTGCCCCATGGGAACATTTAACATTATCTGCCGTAATTTGTAATTCTGGTTTGGTATTAATACGGGCTTTGGGTGATAATAACAAATTTCGATTTAATTGGGTAGCATTGGTGACTTGGGCCGGTTTAGGAACGAATATTTTGCCATTAAAAATACCGTGACCATTACCATCTATAATACATTTATGTAACTGATGAGCAGTACCATGAGTATGATTGAGCAAAACAGCACTATGAGTATCCGAAATTTGCTCACCATCAATCATGGTTAACCCGTTAAGATTCGTTTCCGTTTGCTTGCCATTTTGCCATATTTGTAGAGTATGACGAGACAATTTTGCTCCTAAATTCACTTCATTACAAGTATAACGACTGTCTTGATTTTGAGTAATGGCAGTCTTCCCAATATGGAAGCTATCCGCCAATTCTCGTTGAATGCGACTATGGTTAATTTGGGCGTTATCTTCTAAGCAAATTTCTGTCACAGAATTAGTAAAATAAGGCTGATTTTGTATCACTTCAGAACATTGTTCAAGTCGGCCATAATATTCAACTAATGATAAACTAGATCCCTTTTCTGCTACAACTAAAGTACGAGGTTGAATAAGGCTAGGACTATCACTTCCAACAGCAATAAAAAGCAATTCTATGGGGGTTTCAACGATAATATTAGGATTGACCAAAATCACAGCAACATCCCTAATTCCTGCTGTATTCAATGCCGTAAAAGCGTCTCTTTCCCCTTCTTGTTTACCTAAAAACTTGACAACTTTACTTTTTTGTGTATCTGAAAGGTTGCTTAAATTTCCGATATAGATATCTGTTGGTAAAGCAGAAACATTAGATAATTGGGAAACATATTGCCCATTGACAAAAACGAGGCAGCTTTTTTGAGTTTCAGGTAAGATAAAAATATCAGCAATTTGTTGACTAACTGTTGCGGGTTTTGCTGCTGTAAATTCTAGCTCATACAATTGGGAAATATCCGTAAACCGCCATTCTTCATCCCGTTTACTAGGAAAACTTAATTCTTGGACTTCAGAAACAGCATTTTTCCGTAAGGTTTGCAGATAGTCAGCATCAATAACAGGAGGATTGGCTTGACACTGTTGTAATAAGTTGTCTAAGTAGGTTTCTGAACCGGTTTTGTCTAGGGTTGGGTTATTCATGCGGTTAAGGTAAATAATACGCAAGTATGCTTTCTTAGTGTAAGCAGGTTGAGTCTATCTCAAACGTTGATGCCATCTGAGGACTGAACCTGACTCTATAACTATCTTACAATAGTTTAGCAACATTTTTGTTGTTAAAGTAGCTTTTTGGCATCGTAGAGTGTTTGATATTTCTGGGAGAAACAACAGACGTAGGGGCATGGCGTTAATAAGATTTTGGAGACAAGGAAAAGTTTAATGATACCATGCCCCTACAAGTGCAATAGTTAACATGGCCAACACATAATCTACAGTAATCTGGAATACATCGTCTTAATTGATTAAATTTTATTAAAATACTCCTAAATACTTGACATGCCTTCAATTTTCAGTTAACCACTGATTTAAACTATCTAAGTCTGAAAAATCAAATAAAGCTAGGGATAAATTATCTAAATTATTAGACGATAGTTCTTTAACTTTTTGTTCGGTTGATAAAGGAATATTGCCTAATTTTAGATGAAGTTGACGTAAAATTAAAGCTTGTTTTCCTTCCATTTCTCCTTGTTTTTGTCTTTCTTCTCCTTGCCGTTTTATCTGTTCTTCTGGGGTTAAACAACGTTTACCTTGTTGATCATACCAATATAACCATTCCCGTTCAATCCCTTGATAACTTCCCCTCTCTCTCCCTATTCCTATTCCAATTTCTGATAACCAAATGGGTTCACCTTTTAGTAATTCATATTCTCCATTATTTAATTGATAGACTTCTAAACCGAGTTTTCTTTTGCGTAATGGATTATAAATTACATAATATAAAATCCCCATTTGTGCATAAAAATCTTTCTTTTGCGTATATTCTTTACGTCTTTTATGAGAGACAACTTCTAAAGCTAAAATGGGAATTTTTTGTTCTTCCCACAACACATAAGATAAGCGTAAATCTTCATCAATAATACGAGGGACACCTACACTTAAAAATCCATCGGGAACAATGGCAGGTTGATAAGGATCATAATAAATACCCATATCAACCCCAAAATACCAATCTTGTCTTTCTGACCAAATTAATGCCAGAATAGACTGAAGTAAATGGGGAATAAGGTCTTGTAATTCGTTATCCACTGGGGTATCATCAGAATCAGGTAAATCTTCCGCAGAGGGGAGACAATGGTTCGGATTATAGTTTAATAGCATTTTTCAACCTGTTCTCTATATATTCAGGATCTTCAACGAAATTACACACACTTATGACCCATACCCTGCTTATGTCATAACATAAAAATACCCCTTTTGTCAAATTCGGTCAAAATTTGACATTTTGGCTAAAACTGAAATTTATTAAAAATAACTTAGAAAGATATAATTTGTAGGGGCTTAATAATATTAAGCCCTGAAATTTAACCTTGGTCAACAAGTAAGAAGTGATATAGTTATGGGCATATTTTATTTATTGCCCACCCTACTCATAAGTTAAGCTTTGGCTAGTAATTTTTCTTCAATGAAGTCATAACCAGTTGCTTCTAATTCAAGGGCTAATTCTTTACCACCTGTTTTCACAATTTGTCCAGCGTGCATCACATGAACATAATGAGGTTCAATATAATCAAGTAAGCGTTGATAATGGGTAATAACCAATAAAGCATTATCAGGGGTTGCTAACTGATTAACTCCGTTTGCTACAATTCTTAAAGCATCAATATCTAATCCTGAATCAATTTCATCTAAAATAGCTAAACTAGGTTCTAATAAAGCCATTTGTAGGATTTCGTTGCGTTTTTTTTCACCCCCAGAGAATCCCTCATTTAAACTTCTTTCTAAGAAGCTAGGATTCATTTTAACAATTTCTAATTTCTCCCCAACTAAATCTTCAAAATCAAAAGTGTCAATTTCTTCTAACCCTAAATGTTTCTGACGGGCATTATAAGCAACCCGTAAGAAATCTAAGTTACTGACTCCAGGAATTTCTAAAGGATATTGAAAGGCTAAAAAGATGCCATCTAATGCTCTTTCATGGGGTTCTTTATCTAAGATATTTTCTCCCTTATAAAGCACTTCACCCCCAGTTACTTCATAATCAGGATGACCCGTTAAAACTTTTGATAAGGTACTTTTTCCTGAGCCATTTCTGCCCATAATAGCATGAACTTCACCTGCCTTAATTTCTAGGTTAAGCCCTTTTAGAATAGGGGTTCCTTCCACATTAGCAGTCAAATTTTTAACAGATAAGATAACGTTACTCATTGTTTTTGTTGATTGTTAATTGTTGACAAATACCAGTTATCCTCTCTCAAAACTGATCACTGATAACTGGTCACTGATAACTGTTTATCCCACAGTTCCCTCTAATTTGAGACTTAATAACTTATCAGCTTCGGATGCAAATTCCATCGGCAACTCACTCAAGACATCTTTACAGAAACCACTGACTAACATCGAGACAGCATCTTCTTCAGAAATACCCCGTTGAGCAAAATAGAAAAGTTGGTCTTCCCCTATTTTAGAAGTCGAGGCTTCATGTTCAACTTTTGATGTGTTATTATCTACCTGAATGTAAGGAAATGTATTCGCCTCTGCATTATCCCCAATTAACATAGAATCACATTGAGAATAATTTCTCGCCCCCGTTGCTTTCGGGCCGATTTTCACTAAACCGCGATAACTATTCTTAGAATTTCCGGCAGAAATTCCTTTAGAAATAATGGTACTTTTGGTATTTTTGCCAATATGAATCATTTTAGTTCCGGTGTCAGCTTGCTGCTTATGATTCGTTAAAGCAATAGAGTAAAATTCTCCAACAGAATTATCTCCTACCAACACACAACTAGGATACTTCCAAGTAATAGCAGAACCCGTTTCTACCTGAGTCCAAGAAATCTTAGAGTTAACCCCTTTACATAGGCCACGTTTCGTCACAAAGTTGTAAATTCCGCCTTTACCATTTTCATCGCCAGCGTACCAATTTTGCACCGTAGAATATTTAATATCCGCATTATCTAACGCCACTAATTCTACAACTGCCGCATGAAGTTGATTACTATCATACATAGGGGCTGTACAGCCTTCTAAATAGCTAACGGATGCACCTTCTTCGGCCACAATTAAAGTCCGTTCAAACTGTCCCGTATCGCCATTATTAATGCGAAAATAAGTAGACAATTCCATGGGACATTTTACCCCTTTAGGAATAAAGACAAAAGACCCATCAGTAAACACAGCAGCATTGAGAGCAGAGAAGAAATTATCATTAACAGGAACGACGCTACCGAGATATTTTTTGATTAACTCAGGATGTTCTTGTAGTGCTTCAGAAATGGGACAAAAAATAACTCCAGATTCTGCTAATTTCTCTTTAAAAGTTGTGGCCACGGACACACTATCGAAAATAGCATCTACGGCTACATTACTAAGGCGTTTTTGTTCCGATAAAGAAATACCTAACTTTTCAAATGTTTCTAATAAAGTAGGGTCAACTTCATCCAAATTTTTGAGTTTTTCCTTCTTTTGTTTGGGGGCAGAATAGTAGATAATATTTTGATAGTCAATTGTTGGATAAGTGACATGGGGCCAAGTGGGTTCTGTCATTTTCTGCCATTGCTTATAGGCTTTGAGACGAAACTCAAGCATAAACTCTGGTTCATTTTTCTTCGCAGAAATAAGACGGATAACGTCTTCATTTAAACCGCGAGGAATAGTATCAGCTTCAATGTCAGTAACAAAGCCGTATTTATAGGGTTGGTTGACTAGGTTTTTGACCGTTGTTGCACTCATTAGATTTTGTGTTCTCCATTTCCGTGTAACGTCTCTCCCAAACACGGGAGAATCAAATAATTCAAAGATGGCAGGTGACAAGCAGTCAACCCCACAAGGTAGATGTCTCCAGGACAGAGATTAATAAAACAACATTTTTGTTTCTTAATTCTATCCTACAATAGATTAACAAGCTTATTGTTGTCAAAGTGACATTCATCTAAAATCTTAGGGAACTTTTCTCCTAAACCATTAATATTTTCGGAATATGAGTTTAAAAATGACTATTATGCAGCCTCCTTCTACCAAAGAAGATATTTTGCAACATTTACTCAAACAAGGTCAAGCTACCGCTCAAGCATTAGCTGATACTTTCGATATCACTCCTCAAGCAACCCGCCGTCATTTAAAAGATTTGGAGGAGGAAGGCTTAATAGAACATCGGGCCATACAAGGAGGGTTAGGACGACCCCAGTATAAATATTATCTCAGTAAACGGGGACGCGATCGCTTTCCTAACCGCTATGGAGAGTTTGCGGTGTCTTTCTTGCATACCCTGACGGAAACCGTCGGAGAAACCCAGGTTAAAGAGGTGTTACGCAAGCAATGGGAACGAAAAGCGGATGAATATCGCCATCGTATCGGCGAAGGGTCATTAAAAGAAAGGGTGGAGAGGTTGGTTAAACTGCGACAAGAAGAAGGTTATATGGCTGAATTACACCCTGTTAATGGCAAAAATGAGTCAAATGGTCAAAGGGGTGGTTATATCCTGGCTGAACATCATTGTGCTATCTCTGAAGTTGCGGAGTCTTATCCTACGGTTTGCGGTCATGATTTAGAAATGTTTGCCGCAATTTTGCCTGATTGTACCATAGAACGGATTAATTGGATTAATCAAGGAGAACATAATTGTGGGTATTTAATACAAGTTAAAAATAATTAATTATGAATTATGAATTATGAATTATGAATTATGAATTATGAATTATGAATTATGAATTATGAATTATGAATTATGAATTATGAATTATGAATTATGAATTATGATTCATGATTCTAGGCTCTTTTTCCCGTCTTCTTCAAGATACACACTGTTACCCTATCTATAATTTACGCATAGATTAAGATGAATCAACCTCAATCACCTGCTCAATTTCTAACCCTTGAAGAATCTGCTGATGTAGATAAAGCCTTATTAACTGCACCAGAAAAATTCTTAACCCGTTTAACGATTTCTTCTTTGAGACTATTAACTATAATTGCTCAAGATGTAGGAGTTTCTATGGAAGAATTAAGTCATCAACAAGTTATTGAATGGTTTGAGAAAGATGGCAAAATTAGACGAGAACAAGGCGAAGATGCTTCCGTTTTAAAATGGTAATAAGAGGAAAGATGAACCATGATTGATCAACTTAAAAATAGATCAAAATCCGAGATTACTTATCCTGATAGTGACGGTAAACCAATGTCAGATAATACAATTCAATTTCGTTGGATTACAACCATTAAGTATAATTTAGATTGGTTATTTGCCAATGATGGAAATATTTTTATTGCTGGAGATTTGTTATGGTATCCCCTTGAAGGGAATAATAAGTTAAGACAAGCTCCTGATGTTATGATAGTCTTTGGTAGACCGAAAGGTGATCGAGGTTCTTATCAACAGTGGAAAGAAGAAAATATCGCACCTCAAGTGGTTTTTGAGATTCTTTCTCCGGGTAATACTCAAACAGAAATGACTAAAAAATTATTATTTTATGATAGATATGGAGTAGAAGAATATTATATTTATGATCCTCCTAAAAATGATTTGAATGGGTTACAACGCATTGATAATAGATTAGAAAACATTGAAAACATAGATAATTGGATTAGTCCCCGTTTAGGAATTCGGTTTGAAATAGGTTCAGGCGAATTACGATTGTATTATCCTGATGATAAACCTTTTCAATCTTATGTAGAAATAGCTCAACGCTTACAAGAATCTGAATTAGAACTGATTAAAGAACGTTTGAAGGTTCAAGAGGAACATCAACGGGCTGAAAAATTAGCGACAAAATTACGAGAATTAGGAATTAATCCTGATGAAATTTAATAATAAAATATATTATATTTGAGCTTATACAAAATCTTAATCATTAAATAAAATCCTTAAGCTACAATTAAAAGTAAGAAAATAATTGAAAGGAATGCCTTATGACCATTACATTAAAAGTTCCTAGTATTGCCTGTGGTGCTTGTGCTAATACTATCACTAAAGCTATTGAAGGGCAAAAACCAGAAGCCAAAATTTCCATTGATGTTGAGGCAAAAATTGTCACCGTTGAAACAGACGCTTCTGAAGATACAATTAAGGAAATTATTACCGGGGCTGGCCATACAGTTGAAGTATAATTATTCTGAGGGCTTAATGATATTAAGCCCCTACAGAAGATGTATCTATGTCAGTTCTATTTATTATCTATCATCATATTTAATCTATGGTATCCTACGCAATTGATTTTGGTACAAGCAACACAGTAATTACTCGATGGAATGCGGTTACACAACAACCCGAAACCATTAAACTATCAGGAATTTGTCAACAATTGGGAAATAATCCTCCTTTAATTCCTAGTTTACTTTATGTAGAAAATGCTAGTCAAGCTCAAGTATTAGTAGGTCAAAAAGTACGCGATTGCGGCTTAGATTTATCAAATAATCCGCGTTTTTTTCGTAGTTTTAAGCGAGGAATTGGAGCAAAAATTCAAGGATTTTTACCCGAACTTGATCAAACAATTATTACCTTTGAACAAGTGGGCGAATGGTTTTTAAATACCTTAATTCAACAATTACATAATCAAAGTGTTAAACCATTAGAGTCTTTAGTTTTAACGGTTCCTGTCGATAGTTTTGAAAATTATCGTCATTGGTTAAGTCAAGTTTGTCAAGGTTGGGAAATTGAACAAATTAGACTCTTAGATGAACCGACTGCTGCTGCATTAGGTTATGGAACAACTGAAGAAGATTTATTATTAGTTGTGGACTTTGGGGGAGGAACGCTTGATTTATCTTTAGTTCAATTAGACGCTAAAAATAAAGAAGAAAATCAAGGTTTTATTTTAAAATGGGGACAAAAATTATTAGGTGAAAGTGCTAGTCAAAAAGTAAGATTAGCGCGTGTTTTAGCTAAAGCAGGAATGAATTTAGGAGGTTCAGATATTGATGATTGGTTAATTAATTATTTCTCTAAAACACAAAATTTATCTAAATCTTCTTTAACTTTACGGTTAGCAGAAAGACTAAAAATTAAATTATCTTCCCAAACTGAGGCACAAGAAGTACATTTTAATGATGAAACTTTAGATAGTTATGAATTAGTCTTGAATAGAGAACAATTTGAAACGATTTTAAAAGAACAACAATTTTTTGCTCAATTAGATGAGTTAATGTCCCAAGTTTTGCAACAAGCAAGACGAAATGGCATCGAAAAAACGGATATTAATAAAGTTTTATTAGTGGGAGGAACAGTAAAAATACCAGCAGTACAAACCTGGGTTAAACAATATTTTGATGAGTCAAAAATTAAATGTGATCGCCCTTTTGAAGCTATTGCCCAAGGAGCGTTACAATTAGCTCAAGGATTTGAGGTTAAAGACTTCTTATATCATAGTTATGGTATAAGATATTGGAACCGTCGAAAAAACTGTCATGATTGGCATCCTATCATTAAATCAGGACAATCTTATCCTATGAATAAACCCATAGAAATCAAGTTAGGAGCATCCATAGAAAATCAACCCAGTATAGAATTAATTATAGGGGAATTAGGAGCAGAAATAGGAGGAACAGAAGTCTATTTTGAGGGCGATCGCTTGGTGACTCGTTCTAGGGGAAATGGGGAAACTAATGTACAAGCTTTAAATGATAGAGATGGGGGCAGAAATATTGCTCAATTAGATCCCATTGGTTCTCCCGGAAGTGATAGAATTAAGTTACAATTTTGGGTAGATGAACAACGATTTTTAAGAATCAATGTGGAAGATTTATTAACTCAAAATCGGTTGACTAATAATCAAATTGTTGCTCAATTAAGTTAAGATTTAGGGCGCGTCGTAACCCACCATGTTAAACAGTGTAACTTGGACATACATTTTCTACCAAGATGTCGGGAGAGCCTATTTTTCTAGTAAAATAAAAAGATATTAGGGACATGGCAATAATAAGTTAAAGATTTCAAGATAAAATTTTCTAGTGCCATGTCCCTACATTAAATTAAGATGAGAGTATTCATCGTATTAATGATGTCAAATGAGGTTGATTTATTGACATTTCTATCTAATAAAAATGCTTGAAGTCCAACAGTTTTTGCTGCATCATAATCTTCTTTTTGACTATCCCCAATATGCCAAGCTTGATGAGGATGACAATTATATTTATCTAAAGCTACATCAAAAATTCTACTATCAGGTTTAGCTGAACCAGTCATGGAAGAAATGGTAATACTACTAAAAAAATCTGTCAAACCAAATAAACCTAAAACCTCATAAATACGACTATCAAAATTAGAAATAATCCCTAATTCAACCTCTTTACTTTGCCAATATTTTAAAACTGGAATGACATCATCATAGAGAAACCAAGGATTTGCAGTGGCAAAATACTCATAAAGTTGTCTAAAAAAAACATCAAAATCACTAAACTTTTCTAAGGCCTCTACTTGTGCAAAAGTCGTTTTAGCTAGACTATACCACCATTGATATTCTAACTCAGGAATTTTCATTGAATATACTTCAGAAAACGCCAAGGGAGAGGCCATTTTAAAACTTTTGAAAAAAGCCAAATCCAAGGCTTCAGCAGAGATTTCTACGCCCATTTCAGAGGCAATGGTGCTGTAAATTTCCCCCACTGTCCCTCGAACGCCGAATAAAGTCCCGACAGCATCAAAAAAAATGACGTTAGGTTGTTGCATTGCTCATAAATTGTTACTTGTCCAATAACCATTTTACAAGAGGTTGAGTCACCCAATTTAATCCTACATTGACTTGATGTTTCAAAGTAGGAAGACGATAAAGATAAATTAATCGTCGCGCCATATAAGCCAAATTTCCGTCTAATTTTAAACCTAAACCGCTTAAGCTGGCATCTTCTACTCCTAATGCCATCATTTCTCCTAAAGCTTGATAACGGAAAGGTAATAAGGGACGATGAGTAAGAGAAGCCCAAATATTCCAGGCACAATAATCAGACTGTTGAAATGCTGCTTGAGCCGTTGCGGGAATGGGTTTTCCTGTCTCATCTTGACACTCTATTATATCACCAAGAGCATAAATATCAGAATGATCCACTACTTGCAGGTGAGGAGAAACCTTTAATAAACCTTGAGGATTATGATTAAAGGGTAAATTTTTGACCCATTCTGATAATTGATTTCCCACAGTCCACAAGACTAAATCTACGGGAATTGTGTCTATTTGACCTTTATAAGATAAAGAAAGACTATCAGATGTAATTTCTGTGACTTCTGTTTCTAAATCAAGCCAAATTCGCCGTTTTTCTAAGGCTGTATGACTTGTATTTCGATTAAATTCAGAGGCATTCTTTAAAAGTGTTTCTCCCCGTTCTACCAATCGGATACGTCCTTTATCTCCCAGACGAGCCGCCAGTTTACAAGCCAATTCTACCCCACTATAACCGCCTCCGACTACGGCGACGCGAATCTTTTCAGCATGAGACCTTTCAAGTAAGCGTAACCTTTCTTTGATACCATAAGCGTCAGCTAAGGTACGAAATGGGATAGCATAATCTTTTGCCCCTGTAACCATGTCTAGAGGGGTAATACCGCCCATAGCAATGACTAATTTATCGTAGTGTAAACTATGGTGGTCTTGCAATTTGACCTGTTGATGTTCAATATCAATTCCGGTGACACAGCCTTGATGAAAGCGAATACCTGTATCAGCTAAAATTTCTTCAAAAGGAGGTGCAATTTCCCATGTTTGCATCTCCTCAGTGATTAATTCATAGAGAAGGGGTGTAAATAAGAAGCGATCGCTCTTATCAATCAGTACAATTTCAGGACATTGTTGATTATCCCAAGGAAACTGACTCAGACGTAAAGCGGTATACAGTCCCCCAAACCCTCCACCAAGAATGCAGATGCGTAACGGTTGCTCATTCATATCGGGTTAATCGCCCTATTTTGACTATATATATCTTAACAATGTTGAGCCAGTTAGGTCAGGATATGGACTGGGGACACAGACAGAAAAACCACGGGTTAATTCCCGTGGAGGTCAAAATGGTTGTCATACATCATGACACAAAAATCAATAAAATTACAACATACTTTAGAATTATTCAATAATTGAGTTAATCTTGATCCGAAACACAAAATCGATTTCTTGCGTCTGGTGTGGTTTAGGGGTCAACGGCCGTTGACCCCTATCAATTTCTCAAATAAATGGTTATACTCAACCGAATCAATGATAATCAATAAAATTAATAAATTTCTAAATTAAGCTTATGTGTGGAATTGTTGGCTATATCGGAACTCAAACTGCAACGGATATTTTAATCGGTGGCTTAGAAAGGTTAGAATATCGAGGATATGACTCAGCCGGAATTGCGACGGTTTTAGAAGGCAAAATTGAATGTACCCGGGCCAAAGGCAAACTCCACAACCTACGGGAAAAATTAGAACGGGAAGTTAACCCTTCTCAAATTGGTATTGGCCATACTCGTTGGGCCACCCATGGCAAACCGGAAGAACATAATGCCCATCCCCATATGGATGCAGGGGGACGGATAGCCGTAGTACAAAATGGAATTATTGAAAATTATCAGGAATTACGGGAAGAATTAAGCGATAAAGGGTATCAATTTGTCTCAGAAACCGATACAGAAGTCATTCCCCATCTAATTGCCCATTTACTGCCGCAAAACCCTCAATATGACGACTTCTTACAAGCTATGCAAAAAGCCATTCATCGTCTTAATGGGGCCTTTGCGATCGCGGTAATTTGTGCAGACTACCCAGATGAAATTATTGTAGCCCGAAATCAAGCTCCCTTAATTATTGGGTTTGGACAGGGGGAATTCTTCTGTGCTTCTGATGTCACGGCGGTTGTGTCTCATACCCATGCGGTTTTGTCCTTGGAGAATGGGGAAATTGCTCGTTTAACCCCCCTTGGCGTAGAAGTTTACGATTTTGATCTAAAACGATTAAGAAAGCTTCCTCGTACCTTAGATTGGAATCTGACGACCGTTGAAAAACAAGGCTTTCGTCACTTCATGCTCAAAGAAATTTATGAGCAGCCCTCAGTAGTACGAAGCTGTTTAGAAACCTATGTACAAGCAAATTGGCATCCTCAGACAAATAGTGATAGCAGTCCCATTGATTTAGGCTTAGCCTCTGAATTATGCGATAATGTGGACTATATTCAAATTGTAGCCTGTGGAACCAGTTGGAATGCCAGCATGGTGGGGAAATATTTACTCGAACAAGTGGCGGGAATTCCTACGATGGTACAATATGCTTCAGAGTTTCGTTATTCTCCTTCTCCTATGTTAGCTAATACTTTAACAATTGGGGTAACACAGTCAGGGGAAACGGCGGATACTTTGGCGGCGTTGGAGATGGAAAAACAGCGAAGAATGGGGTTAGAATTTCCTTATGATGCGCGAATTTTAGGCATTACTAACCGTCCTGAAAGTACCCTCGCTCACATGGTAGACCGCATTATTAATACTCAAGCGGGGATAGAAATAGGAGTCGCTGCAACTAAGAGTTTTACTGCACAATTAATGGGCTTTTATTTCCTAGCCTTAGAATTAGCTTATCGTCGTCGTCATTTAAGTTTAGATAAAATTGAAGGGTTAATTAAAGGGTTAGGACAATTACCGGGTCAAATTGAATTGATTCTCGAAAAACAAGGGACACAAATTGAAGAATTGGCCCATGATTTTATGGAGACTCAAGACTTTATTTTCTTGGGACGAGGAATTAATTTTCCTATTGCTTTAGAAGGGGCTTTAAAATTAAAAGAAATCAGTTATATTCATGCAGAAGGCTATCCCGCAGGTGAGATGAAACATGGCCCTATTGCTTTATTAGATGCTAAGGTTCCGGTAGTTGCGATCGCTATGCCTGGAGTAGTTCATGATAAAGTATTATCCAATGCTCAAGAAGCAAAAGCGCGGGATGCACGTTTAATTGGAGTAACACCTATTGATGATACAGAAGCGCGTTCAACTTTTGATGATTTGTTATTTGTTCCCCATGTGGAGGAATTATTATCTCCTATTATTGCGGTGATTCCCTTACAATTATTAGCTTATCATATTGCTGCCCGTCGAGGTTTAGATGTGGATCAACCTCGCAATTTAGCTAAGAGTGTTACAGTGGAATAGCATTTATAGTCTTAGGAGTATTGCTATTGTTAATACTCCTAGTCTAAATGATGGATTTATTATAACTGCTTATTTAACCCGTCGTATTCGTTCATTAGCAAAGAGAACACAATTATGGCCGTAACCAGTATTGATATAAAATCTTATCTACAGCTTGCTAAAGTTGTTAATTATCTTCCTAAACAAGATTTCTGGACAGCTTATGATGCTGAAGCAGATGTCATTTACATCAATTTTCATCAACCTTCTTTACCTGCTGATGATAGTGAATTAACTGATGATGATATTATTATTCGTTATCAAGGAGATGAAATTATTGGGTTAAGTATTCTCAATGTTAGTAAAATTAGATAAGTATTTTTGATCAAGATCAATGGCATTTTGAAAATTTTGCTTTTATCAACAGGTTATCATTGCCATGCCCCTACATTATATTCTCTAATTTGGCCATGGCGTGGCGTTGATAATCTATTGTTTTAATTGTCGTTATTTCTGTTTTCTGACAGCACCTTACAGGCGCACACATTTTCCATTATCTATATAATATCATGTCAAGTCAACCTAGTCAAGCAAAATTTCCCTCAAAAATACTGAAGTTAAGATAGCGATCGCGGGGAAGGCTAAGCTAATACGCATTTAAAATGCGTATTAGCAAGGCAAAAGGCAAAAGGCAAAAAGAAAGAGAGTTGTAGCTATTTCCTTCAATTTAACCAATAAGCAGTTTAAATGCACAACAGCTTAATTATCTTGTGACTGGTAATAGATCGGATTTACTAAAAATGAGCGTTGTTGAGGATATTTTCATCATAACGGCTCGTCAAGCCTTAGATATTCTTGAACAAAATTAGTTATTTGGGATTGGGCTTAATACCATTAAGCCCCTACAAAATTGTACCAAATTTAACCCTGTAGGGGCATGGCATTAACAATCTGTGAAAATTACCATAAGATTAATGTTGCCATGCCCCTACATTTATTCTCTGATTTAGCCATAGCGTGGCGTTGATAATTTATTGTTTTAATTGTCGTTATTTTTGTTTTCTGACAGCACCTTACAGGCGCACACATTTTCCATTATCTATATAATATCATGTCAAGTCAATCTAGTCAAGCAAAATTTCCCTCAAAAATACTGAAGTTAAGATAGCGATCGCGGTTAGGAAAAGTTAAAATAATTCCTCTTGTAATACTTCTAATTCTTGGTCATATTCTTCCCGATTTAACAATAATTGAGCCGCTTCTAACATATCATTAACTATATCCCTCAGATGTTCTTTATTCTCAAGATAAGTTTTCAACGCTTCTAAGGGATCTAAACTTTTTCCTACCCCTAACTCCGGTAAACGAAGACGGGATAATTGACTAATTAATTCCGATTTGATACTATAACTATGTGCAGAACTTAAAGCTTGATGAATTTCTCCCATATTTAATAATTCTAATTGTTCCGAACGAATTTGATAAATTAGTCTGACTACTGCATCTTTAATCGGCTTTTTCTCAATCGCCTTGATAATAACTTTGTGAGGATCTTCTTGTTCTGAAACATCCACATTAATTGTACAAAATAAACGAGCAGGTAAAGGACAAAATTTCCAATCAACTCTCCCTTTTTCAATTTCTAAAAATACATAACCTTTATCTTCTTTTTCTTCACTAAAATCAACCCTTTCAATACTTCCAGGATAAATAATAGGGGGATTATTATCAGGATTAAGATTTTGATGTTTATGTACATGACCTAAAGCAACATAATCAAATTCAGAGCGAATTAATAAAGAAATAGGAATAGTAAAACCCTTACCAACAGCCAAAAATTGTTCTGCCCCAAACCTCGCTCTATTAACCATTAAATGACCTAATAAAATAGTCGGTAAATTAGGATTTAATTGACGAATTTCTCCCTCTAAAACTGCTCCAAGTTTTTCAATTAATAACTCGCTGATCTTTTCTAAGGATAACCCTTCCGTTTGAGGACGAGTTAACAAAGTAGAACGAGTTAGCCAAGGTAAAGTTATAACCTGAATCTCTCCATTTTTAGTAGAAATAGTATGAGTTTTAATGTTATCACCAACCTTAAAACCGGGAACCGCTAAAGTGCGATAAATACATAAACTTGCCCCCCCATTTCCTTGAGAATGTTGATCATGATTTCCCACTAATAAAATAGCAGGAATATTAGCCTCTACTAAACGACAAAATTGAGAAGCAAAAGCCTCATGAATGTAGGGAGGTGGTGTGGCATCAGGAAAAGCATCTCCCCCAAATAAAACTAGATCGACTTCATCATTAATTGCTCGATTAATACATAAAGTTAAGGACTGAATAAAATCTTCTAAACGAGTATTTAAACCCGTTTTAGGATTAATTTTACCATGAGAAAACCCACTACCTAAATGAATATCAGAAAAATGTAGAACTTTAATCATAATCTGTTGAGGGGTAAAAATATAGTTTTCCTGACATAAGTTAAAAGAGAAAGAAAAATAGGAGACAAATTAGGATACAATTGAGATGATTGACTTAATTATTAATTCAATTCACCCCATAGGATGACTCAAATAGGTGAGGTATTCCCTTGAAATCGTACCCTAAGTTAAAGATACTTCAAAGAACGTCAGACAGGGAACCGCAAATCACTACGGCCCCTCAACAACAGATTAACGTAAGTTTACTCAAAGTTTGCCCCCTCTCTGCGGGAAGCGTTTGTTCAAAAGCTGAGAATGTTCCCCATGAAATCGAAAAAGTGCTGACTAACCATTCCGTCGAAAAAAGTCACATAGTTCGAGAGTTTTTGACTTATTTAAGTCTATCCGCACTCTTTATTTTGTTAGGACTTCTTATTGGCGTTTTAGGGTATCATTGGACTGCTAAAATGAATTGGGTTGATGCCACAGTAGAAGCCTCTATGATCCTTAGTGGCATGGGGCCAGTGACTTCCTTACCTACTACCAGTTCTAAGATTTTCGCGTCTCTCTATGCCCTTTTTAGTGGTTTGATCTTTGTTTTAGCTATGGGGGTTGTCCTATCTCCTCTATTGTATGGCTTACTTAAACAAGTACAGGTCAATCCTAAAAAGAATGATTTGTGATTCTTGCTATTATACAAAAAGTAACGCCAAAAGCTACAATTAGTTTATTAATCTTATGGCAAGAAAACCTTCTTTTCCCTTAGTCGAATTGTTAGAAAATCACTGGGCCACCCCAGCTTATAGTGGATGGTTATTAGCTGGACTTGCTCTTTGTTTTTTTGGGGCAGCTACTAATACTATGGCCGGTTGGTTATATGTTATGAGTGGGGTGATCGTCGCTTTATTGGGATTAGGGGCAGTGCTTCCTGTGCGATCGCTAAATCATTTATCCCTACGTCGTTTACCCATTTCTCCTGTCAGTGCTGGAGACGATCTTACCATCGAATTAATAATTGAAAACCGAGAAAAAAATCCTAAAACTCTGTTACAAGTTCGTGATCTTATTCCCCACGTCTTAGGAAACCCTCAAGAAACCGCTTTAGAAGTTATTCTACCTCAAAAAGAACACCCTTGGACTTATTATATTCCCACCCAAAAACGAGGCATTTATCGTTGGCATGATGTAGAATTACGCACAGGTACACCATTAGGATTATTTTGGTGTCGTCGTTCTCAAGAAGTCCCTAGCAAAGCGGTTGTTTATCCTCAAGTTTTACCCCTAACTCAATGTCCTTTAGTTGATACTATTGGCCAAGAAGATAGTGATACTAAATATAGCGATCGCAACTATCAAGCAGCTACGGAAGGGGTCACAAAAGCCTTACGTCCGTATCGTTATGGTGATCCCATGCGTCTGATTCATTGGCGTACCAGTGCGCGTTTTGAGGAATTTAAGGTTAGAGAATTAGAAATTATTACGGGTGGTGAAGATCTTTTGATCGGTCTTGATAATAATTCTTTGTGGCACAATAATGATAACTTTGAACAGGCGGTAATTGCTGCTGCTTCTTTATATTTTTATGCGAATTATAGCCAATTAAATGTTAAATTGTGGACAGCTAATACTGGTGTTATTCAAGGCAACCGTGTTGTCTTAGAAACGTTAGCAGAAGTCGAACCTGAACAAGAAACAAAAGATTTAGTTTTACCGTCTTTACCTATTATTTGGTTAACTGAAAATAGAGCAACTTTAGACAATTTACCAAAAGGGAGTCGTTGGTTAATCTTTCCTGAAATTTCTAATCCTGACGTTCCTTTATTAGTTACTTCTCCAGGGAAAGGTTTAATATTTAATTCTGAACAACCGTTACAAATTCAATTACAAAAACCCTTACGATGAATAGTTGACTCATCATCTTATATTTCGTAGGTTGGGTTGACGAACGAAACCCGACAAACCCTAATTATAATACACCAAATTAGCTGTGTCAATTTTTAGCATATCACAGGCAAGATGCGGCGTGTCACAATTATTTATGTTTCAAATGGAAACACTATATATTAGAATTCAAATAGAATACAATTAAGTAAAATGGCGACGAAAACGGGGATCAATGTAATGTTTTTTGCGTTGATTACAGGTTTGACAAAGGGTTTGTAAGTTACTGATATTGTTGCTTCCTCCTTTAGCTAAGGGGATAATATGATCAATGTTTAAACAGGTTTCTTGTTGATGTTGACCACAGCTTTTACATTGATAATTATCTCGTTTAAACACATAATCTCTAACAGATTTTGGGATAGGTATTCTAGGAGTTTTTGCCATAAAAAATTATGAATTATGAATTATGAATTATGAATTATGAATTATGAATTATGAATTATGAATTATGAATTGTAGAGATTGCTTCGGGGGGGGGGGGTGATAGCTATGAACAAGATTTAGTAAATATTCCCCCTCGCAATGACATTATAAATTATAAACAATTGTGGAACAGGTATCTTGCCTCTGACGGGCAAAATGCCTGTTGACCCCTACAAACTATTAATTACTTTGATTCATGGTTTGACGAATATCATCTAAAGGTGACTCCATTTGATTTATTTCGGGTTCATCAGGAATGAATTCTAAAGTTATTTTTAGTCTGATTTTTCCTTTTTTCCATCCGTTAGAACCAACATTTAATATTTCACAGCTTTTTCCTTCTTGTAACCAATCATTTTTCTTTTCAGGATAAGTATCTTTGATTCCATTTTTTTCAAAAAATTCTAGTAATTGCCGACATAAGTGAGTTAACAAAAAAGATTTAAATTCTTGTTTAAATCTGGATGTTTTATACATAGAATTCAAAGAAAAAGCAATGACATCATCATCATTATCCAAATACTGATTAGTCTCAAAATATTCATTATTACTCATGATAATCTCCTTAAAAATCTTTGCGTTTCTTCTTTGCGACTTTGCGCCTTTGCGCGAGAAAAAGGTGAATTATGTTATCCATAACCCACCCCAAACCTATCACCTAAACAATATTCACCACCTCAACATCAACATGAGAAGCATGGCCATTATTCATCGAATAATCAACAAATTCACCCTTAACAAAACTATCCTTAACCTTCAAATCAAACTCACTAATTAACGGTAACTGACGCTCATAAACCTGCATACCTTTGAGACATTCATTAATCGCTACAACCGCCTGATTATAAGCATTAATTTTTTCCTGAATTGTCCCCTGTAACCTCACATTACGAGCAATTTTTTCTTGTGCTTCCTGTTCCAAAGTTTGACCCAAATATTCCCTGGCTTGATCGTACTGCTGTAAAATATAATCAGCTTGTTGATCCGCCATCGGTAATAAATGAGTTTTCAGAGTTAGATTAATGGCATGACGGAAATTTTGATGGATAGTTGTGGATACTTTGGGATCAAAATCTAACTTAAGTAATTGACGGATAGCCGGTTCAGCTTTTACTATACTACTACAGTCATAACCTTGAGAAGTTTGTTGTAAAGTTTGACGAAATTGATAGATAGAAAATGTCCCTTCATCATAAAAACGAGGACTTTCTCGTACATAGCGATCGCATTCAACTTTAGCTTCATTAACTAAGGCATGAATGAGATTAATTTCAACTTCTTTAAGTTGTGCTTCGATACCCCCATCATTTCCTAATAAGCGGTATAATTTTCGGTAATATTCCCCTTGACGTACTCGATCTAACAATCGCTTACAGAAAGAATTAATCAGAATTTTTACCCCCTCTACTAAAACATCTTCTAACTCATTAGCCAGGTAATATAATGCCTCAACTAAAATAGCAATTAAAGGAACTGTTGCATTACGGGAATGACTCATTGCAGCAAGACGATGAGCATTTTCAACTGAAAAAGTGGTTAATAATTCATCAAGACGACTGACCATTCTTGCTTGTAATTTTTGGAAGTCATTCTCAAATGCGCGATCGCCATTGACAACGATTTCATTGACTTCATTTTCGAGATACCATTTAAACTGTATTCCCACTTCTTGCAACTCATTATTTAAACGAGTTAACTCCTGTGCTTTCATTGCTTCAATTTCACGAGGTTGACTGTCCAAATCTCGATAATTGTCAAGATAATGTTTACGTAAATTAATACATAAAGGTTGTAAATCATCTGCTAGAGTAGCAAATAATTGGGGTCGTTTTTCTTCCGTTAAATAACGAGTAATTCCGTTGCGAAAATCTTCAATACCACTATCAATAATTAACTGGTTAATTAGCGGCATTCCCCATTCACTGAGAATACGCAAATAATTTTCATTAGGGGTTTGGTATCCATGAACGGAAACTTTATATTCTGTACGGGTTAACTTACCAGAATTAGCACAATAATTATTAAATTCACTGACAAATTGAGGAGTTTCTTCTTCCCCTCCCATACTTTTAACACTCTCTGCAAATAGAGTATCAAGTCCGAAACGGTTCCCCCCATTTGTCTGTTTAATTTGACTGCCATAAAAACCTAATAAACCACTGGTTTTATGTATCCGCGAATTATCTCGAAACTGAGTTTGAATTAAAGTTTCTAGTCGTTGACGTAACTGAGGTGCATACCAAGTTTGATCAATACGATTAAATACATAAAAGACGCGATCGCGGATACCTAAATTCCCTTGCATCTTTTCTAATAATTCGGTTTCTTCTATTGACATATCTCCAGCAGAAGCAGGTTTTAAGACACAAACAACGGCAGAAGTATCGGGATGTTCAATTTTTTGATAAGCGAGTTCAGCATCTTTTTTAACTGGGGCATCAATTCCAGGTAAATCTACTAAAACATTACCATCTTTTAGTAAAGCATGATGACAATAATATTCTACTTTTTTCAAGACAGAACTATTACTACCTCGACGAGCATAACTAGCAGCTTCTGCTAAATTAGAAAAGTTAAATTGTTCCATTGAATAGGTAGCTGTATTGTTCGGATGAATTCGAGTTTGATTTTGCTCAAATCCTTCTAATAAGAGAATTAATGCTTTTGCTTGTTTTGCTCGTTCAGATTTACTTTCTCCCCCTTCTTGTTCAATAATTTTGTTACATAATTTATGAAGTAATTGTCGTACTTCTGACTGATTAATAGTTGGCGATGATTCAATGTTTAAACGTTGACAAAGTGCTTGTGCTTGTTCCTGAATTTGTGCTTCACTAAGAAAAGTAAGGACTACTCTTTCTTCGGCAGGTTCAGCATAATAAATATAACATTCTGTTCCTGTAGCATGACCTTCCGCACTATATAATAATTCTCGCTCTAATAGAGCATTAATTAACATGGATTTTCCTGCACTAAATGCACCGGCAAAAACAATCTCAAACTGAGGAGAAATAGCTTTTTTTAGAGATGCTTCGATCGCACTGGTATTCTGTTGAGAACGGAGTGAGGGTTCTTGTTGTAATAAGTCGAGTAAACTGTTAACATGAGTAGCCAAGTGTTGACATTGAGGCAATGATTCATTCATGGAGTTTCTCTCAAAAATACTATTGCTTTTAGCATTCCCATAGTTGAGAAAAAAATTAACAAACATTGCCAACTTTAAAAAAATTAATAACAGGCTAAAGCCTGATGCTATAAAAACTAAGTCCGCCTTCGCGGACTAAATTATAGGTTGCGTAGGCAACCTTTGTTTATATAGCTTAACTCTTTAGAGTTAAAGTTTATTATTTGTGATAATTTAGTATAACTTATCCGGTAAAACCCTAATTCTCTTAATTGCCAATTATGACTGATATTACTAACTATAAAAATATTCTAACTGACTTAATTAAACTTTACCGCGATCGCGTGGATTTCCTAGCGATTCGTCTAGAAACCTCTGAAGGAACAAATATTATGTTGCGCGGTGACAAAATAGAAACCCTCAGCGAAGGAATTTCTAAAGGCGGACAAGTCAGAGCGTGTTATAAAGGAGGATGGGGTTTTGCTGCTTTCAATGAACTCTCAACCCTCTCCCAACGAGTAGAAGAAGCCATCATTGCAGCGCGACTCGTCGGAGAGGACGAAACCCTGCTGGCCCCAGTTGAACCCGTTGAAATAACCTGTCAGTTACCCTTCACCGGAACCGATCCCCGTTTGGTTCCCCTGGCGCAAAAAAAGGCACTATGTGACCATTATAATAACATTCTACGTCAAGTTAGCGACAAAATCACTACTACTTCGGTAAGATATGGTGATAGTACCCAAAAGATTCTCCTAGCAACCTCAGACGACGTTTTAATCGAACAATCTTGGGCTGATCTAGAAATGCGTTTTTCCGCAACTGCCAGAAATGGGGAAACCGTGCAAACCGGACGAGAAACCACCGGATCTCGGCGCGGATACGAAGATTTAACCCAATGGGAACAACAGGTAGAAGAAGCAGCTAAACGTGCCGTCAATGCCCTAATTTTGCCCCCTGTAAAGGGCAATAACTACACAGTGGTGATCGACCCCGTTTTAACAGGTTTGTTCGTTCATGAGGCATTTGGCCACCTCTCAGAAGCCGATATGTTATACGAAAATCCTGATTTATTAGAGGTCATGAGTATGGGACGACGGTTTGGCCCAGATAACCTACAAATTTTTGACGGGGCGGCCCCCCAAGGCCATCGTGGCAGTTATTTTTATGATGATGAAGGAGTAGCGGCCACGACAACTCAATTAATAGAAAATGGGGTATTAGTCGGACGTTTACATTCTCGTGAAACGGCGGGAAAATTAGAAGAAAAACCCACAGGAAATGCCCGTTGTTTGAATTATCATTATCCTCCTATTGTGAGAATGACTAATACTTGGATCGAACGGGGAAAAACTCCTGTTGAGGATTTATTTGTTGATATTAAAGAAGGGGTTTATGCAAAAAATTGGTTAGGGGGGATGACCAATGGAGAGATGTTTACTTTTAGTGCTGGTGAAGCTTGGATGATCAGAGATGGGAAAATTTCTGAACCAGTCAGAGATGTTACTTTATCGGGCAATGTGTTTAAAACTCTGGCAAATATTGAAGCGATCGGCGATGATTTTTATTGGGATGAATCAGGGGGTTGTGGTAAAGGTGGACAAAGTGGTTTACCTGTTGGTTGTGGGGGCCCCAGTTTACGCATTAAAGAGGTAATGGTGGGGGGAGAAGCTACCGAATAATCAATGATTGTAGGGTGGGCAATGCCCACCTTAGTTCAAGAATTATTCGCTCAGAATATCGGTAAAACTGTCACTCGTTTTAAAATGCGTTGACCCCTACTTTGATATTTTTTGCGGTTATTTCATAATATAAAATTTAGCAAATAATTCAAGTAAATTAAACTCTAAAACCAACTGAACTGTCTTTATTTAAAATACTTTCTAAAATCTTAAACTTATTATCACTAGCAGCCAGAAAAAACCGTTACTATGATCTTAAATCCCATCAATCGGGAATATTATCCGAAAAAGTAGGCTATTTTTATCAGACTCAAACAACAATGACCACAACACCCATTACCTCAAAATCCGCAACCCCTACCCAATATCCCGATGAATTAGGACGTTTTGGTCGCTATGGCGGGAAATATGTCCCAGAAACCCTAATGCCCGCCCTAAGCGAACTAGAAACCGCTTATAATCGTTATAAAAATGATTCCGACTTTCAACAAGAATTAACCGGATTATTGCGCGATTATGTAGGACGGCCTAGCCCCTTATACCTTGCCGAACGTCTTACTACCCATTATGCTCGTCCTGATGGCACTGGAGCGCAAATTTACCTCAAACGAGAAGATTTAAACCATACAGGGGCCCATAAAATTAATAACGCCCTCGGACAGGTACTTTTAGCAAAACGCATGGGTAAACAACGTATTATCGCCGAAACTGGGGCCGGTCAACACGGAGTCGCTACGGCTACGGTTTGCGCTCGTTTTGGCTTAAAATGTGTCATTTATATGGGAGTTCAAGACATTGAACGACAAAAATTAAATGTTTTTCGCATGAAATTATTGGGGGCCACCGTTCAACCCGTGGCCGCAGGAACCGGAACCCTCAAAGATGCAACTTCAGAAGCAATACGAGATTGGGTAACGAATGTAGAAACGACTCACTATATTTTAGGATCTGTGGCGGGCCCTCATCCCTATCCCATGATAGTACGGGATTTTCATCGGGTGATTGGAGTTGAAACCCGTTCTCAATGTTTAGAAAAATGGGGCAGTTTACCCGATATTCTCCTCGCTTGTGTGGGTGGTGGTTCTAATGCCATGGGACTATTTTATGAGTTTCTGCCCGATACCTCAGTACGTTTAATTGGGGTAGAGGCAGCAGGAGAAAGTATCGTCTCCGGTAAACACGCGGCCACCTTAACCCAAGGTCGTCCAGGGGTATTACATGGGGCCATGAGTTATTTATTACAAGATCAAGAAGGCCAAATCATTGAAGCTCATTCTATCAGTGCGGGTTTAGATTATCCTGGAGTTGGCCCGGAACATAGTTATCTTAAAGATAATAATCGCGCCGAATATTATAGTATTACCGATGAACAAGCGATCGCGGCTTTTCAACGTTTATCTCAATTAGAGGGCATTATTCCGGCCTTAGAAACTTCTCATGCGATCGCTTATCTCGAAACCCTTTGTCCACAATTACAAGGAAGTCCTCGTATTATTATAAATTGTTCAGGACGGGGGGATAAAGATGTACAAACGGTGGCAAAATATTTGGGGAATGAATAAGAAATAGGGTAAAACATGGTTAAGGTGGGCATTGCCCACCCTACAAATTAGGTAGTCAAGTTAATATGTAGAGTAGTATTTTCACTATGTTTTGAGTCCTTAAATAAATCATGAAAAAACTACAGTTAATCCTACTGGTGAGCCTTTTGGCTTTCACTTCAGGGGGATGTGGACTGTTTGGAGAGTCAGAAGAGGAAAAACCACCAGTACCGGAAAACTCTCCTCCAGATTCTTCAATCAAACCGCCCCAAAAGCAAGCATTTGAGCCAAAAATACCGTCTACAAATGGTGCTATCTATCCTTTAATTCCTTCTACGAGTCCTAATGAACGCAAACAGGAAGTCCAGGCAGGACGAGATAACCCCTTTGCTGTGATTGCCATTAAACCTGTAATTAAATCTAAGGTTGCCACTAATGGAGTGGTTGATCCCAAACGCTTGTGTCAAGTTGAAGCACAACCCCCGACTAATGTAGCTCAAGCCGATGGTACTCCCCCTCAAGCCGATGGTGCTGCTCAAGCGGTTGAACCTCCTCCCCTTCCCCCTCCTCTCCCTCCTATTCCTAATGAGGCCAGAGGGGTTGTGGTATCCGGGGTACTCAGTCTCAGTGGAACACCTGTTGCTATTGTTCAAGCTCCTGGAGAAAAGGTAGCTCGTCAGGTAACAAAGGGTGCTGTTCTCTCCAATGGGTTAGTATTAGTTAAAGGAATTAATGCTAATGTGCCTAAACCTTACGTCATTTTGCAACAATATGGGGTAGACGTGCCTAGATTCGTAGGACAAGAACCTGAAGAACCTGTGGCCCCTCCTGCTCCTGCTACTCCTAAACCTAAAACTGGTGCAGCACCTCAAGCACCCAAAGCACCCCAAGCACCCAAAGCAGCAACACCTCCACCTGGCCCTAATGGGTTTGGTAAGGTGAAGAATTTAATTCTTGTTACCTTAAATATAGGTCAAGTAGTGTTAGGAGAAAAAGAGACTGGCTCTAATATTAGAGCTAGTGGGATTCTTTGTAATGATGGTTATTCAACGATTAAAGTTGGAGAACTGTTATTACAGGTAGAAGATAAGAACACTAATGTTGTCATCGATAGTTTTAAGATTGGGTTAGGTCAATCTTATCTTCTTCAATCAGGACAAAAAGCAGAGTTTGACGGCAATATTCCTAAACTGCGGGGTCGTAAACGGGGAGATGTTAACATTAAGCTAGTTGGCTGGAATTAATTTGAGTTATCGTTAAAAACACCGTTGAGAAGGGAAATGAAGCATCATGAAATCACAAAAAGAACAGATTACTTATCCTAATTTACCTTTAGCTATTTATCGAGAAATAGCGGCTCATTTGCGTCAGATTAAGGATATTAATACTGAATTAATTCCCCAGAAATCTCAACAGTTTGATTACGCTCAAAGTCAGGTAGATAGTTTACACATTCACTATCGGGTTAATTTTGATAGTTCAGAAAAACAACAAGTAAAGGCGATTCTAGATTACTATGCTCAACGCTATGGTGCATATGAGCGAAACGTTTTAGACTCTTAGATTAATTTCTGACGACTCCTCACGCTTTTTTATTTTTATTAAATGCTTATCCTAAATAAAACTCCTAGTTGACTAAGAGAAAAACACCCACAAATATTTAATCTATTTATTACTTATTAGACAGGGAATCCGAGCATCATGAATACAACACAAATGCGAAATCAACTTAAACAATATATTGACCAACTTTCCCCTGAAAGCTTAGAAATGGTTACTGATTTTGTCACAAATTTAGTCAATCAAGACAATGATGATGCGACAGAGGAATTATTACAAATAGTCGGATTTCAAGAAGCTTTTGAGAAGGGAAAACAACAAATTAAAGAAGGGAAAGTTAAAGATTGGAGAACGATTCGAGATGATGTATAGGGTACAATTATCACTAGAAGCAGAAAAAGCTTATACTAATGCTAATACTGCCCTAGTTAAGAAGTTAGCAAGATGTTTTGAAATACTTGAGAAAAATCCCCGTTTTCACCCCAATATTAAACCCTTAAAGGGCAACTATTTAGGGTATTACCGTTATCGAGTTGGAGATTATCGAGTTGTTTATTCTGTGGATGATCAAGTCATGTTAGTAAATGTTATTGTCATTACTCATCGTAGCAGAGTTTATGAGTAATTAATTCCCGGAAATCTTCGATACTTAGCTAAAAATCCCAATAACATTAAGAAAATAATGCCAACTGTTCCCAAACCTAAGTAACTGGGAACCCAAAATGAAGCAGTAATAATATTAATTTGACCAGGTTTTAATTGCCAAACTAATTGATTTTCTGATTCGGTTAAATTCAAAGGTTGTGATTCTTGATCTGTGACAATATTATTAAGTCCCCAAGGCGCATTTAAAGCAAATTCTAAATCAACTAATGATCCCGGACTAATAATAATATTACCTTGTTTAGATAACACTCCTAATGCACGTAAATCTACTTGGATATTTAAACGATTTTGCTCAAAGAATAACCAGTTACTTTGCTTAATTGACATTTCTGCTTTAAGTTGTACTAAATCAGAATTATCTTCCTGTAAAGCTTGAGTAACTTTAGTCAACTTAGGATTAAAGAATTCATTAAACTTATCCGTTAATTCCCGTCCATTACTAAAAGGAATAGTCACAATTAATTCTTGTCCTGAAACTCGTTTTGTTCTTCCTTGAAGTAGTTTAGACCGATTTTCAATACTATCTAACCATTTATTCGCTTCTGTTTCACTTAAACTGGTTAACTGTTCTGATAAGCGAATATGTTGCACAATTTCGCCACGATGTTGTTGATAAAAATTAACCCCAACATCATAACGAACACAACCACTTAACAAGGTTAATAACCCTAAAAAAAGCGGCATAAATAATGATAAAAATGAGCGTCCGAATCCTGATTTGCTATTCATACTTGATAGTGAATTGTCCATTATAAATTATAAATTATTAATCATCATCCCAATCATCACTTCTGGCCGTACTGCCTCCTCCTACGGTCACTAAATCAATTTGCTGACGATAATAGTCTACACTTTTTACCTCCACTTCTACCTCATCTCCTAAACGATAAGCGATACGATTTTTGCGACCGACTAAACAACCATGACGGGCCCGATATTCATACCAATCATCTTTAAGAGAACTGACATGAACTAATCCTTCTACTAATAAATCCTCAATTTCAACAAAGAACCCATAAGATTGAACTCCTGTAATTAATCCTCGAAAAACTTGGCCAGTTCGTTCCTTCATTTTCTCAGCTTTCTTTAACCCATCAAGATCTTTTTCTGCATCCTCAGCGATTTTTTCTCTATCATTTAGATGAGTTACTAAAAAGTGCAAAGTTTCCTCTAAATCTTCCTGAGTTGAAGGAGGTAAAACATTCCAAGTAATTTGTCCATGACAACTACTACTATAAAGATCAACTCCAGTTTTAGTTTGTTTAGTACGGCGATCTCGTCCCTCACTGAAAATTAGCTTCAAAATACGTTGAATTAGCAAATCACCATAACGTTGTCCCGGAGAAGCACAGTGAGTATAACAATCATCATAAACCAGTCCAAAATGTCCTCCCGGATGACTACTATATTTAGCTGATTTTAGGGTTGATTGTAATAAATAATTTAGCACTCTGACGGCGAAAGATTGGCTAAACGCTTGAGTTAAATTATAGTAGTCTTTGGCTGAAATATTTTCTTCTGGATTTAATTTGATATCTAACCCTAAATTAATGGCTAATTTGCATAAGTCTTCTAATTCTTCCCCATCCGGTTCTGGTTGAATACAATAAAGGGCAGGAACAACTAAAGCTGATAGATGTTCAGCTACACTTTTTCCGGCTAAAATGACTAATTCTGTTAATAAAGAACGAATGGGAAATGTAGAAGAAGCGACAATAACTCCTGATCTTCCTTCATCTTGGAAAGGAGATCTCGGTTCTAATTGAATTTCAAAACTTCCCCTTTGTAATCTTTGGGCTTTAACTAAGGGACTTAAGGTAAAAAAGAGTTGTTTGAGTCGTTCTACTAATGCTTCTTCTTCCGGGGCAATTTTATCTAGATTAGACAGTATTCCTTGAGTTTGTTGATAGGTCAATAAGTGATTAATATTAATCACCGTTGGTTCAATATTAAATTCAATAATTTGACCATTTTTATCTAAGGTAATAATAACCGAAATGCTTAAAGCATCTTGTCCGACTTTGAGAGAATAAAGTTGAGTGATCGCTTCAGGAAATAAAGGTAATACTTTTTCCCCTAAAAATACCGTTGTTCCTCTTTTTCTCGCTGCTCTATCTAGAGGAGAATCAGTAGCAATATAATGGGCAATATCCGTAATATGAATGCCTAATTGCCAATGTTGAGCCTCATTTTTTTCTAAAGTAAAAGCCGTTTCAATAAAGGGTGAATGATCCCGTTTCATATCTTCCACAAAAGCAAAAGTAAGCAGCGATCGCCAGTCTTTTCGATTCGCCAGTTCTGCCGGATCAAAAGTTACTGGAAGTTTAGTTAAAGCTTTTTTAACCCCATCAGCAAACTCTTGAGGCAAATCATGTTTACAACAGACAATATCCGTATCGGCCGCTGCTTCAGCATCACTACCCAAAATACGAGTAACAATTCCCAAGGGAGGATATTCTCCAATAGGATAACGTAAGACACAAACATGAACCAAATGATTCACCGCTTGTTCTAAATTTTCCCCATTTTGTTGTAGGGCTAATTCAAATAATAAGCGATCATCAAGGGGAATAGCCCGATACTCCTCATCTTGTTTTTTTACTTGAGCAAGTAAGGAAGGATTAGCCCGTTCTAAAATTAGTCTAACCTCTCCTTCAGGAGAACGACGACGAGTGCCTTCTTTAATAATTCTTACTAAGACACGATCGCCATTCCAAGCATTACTTAAATGGGTTTCTCTGACATAAATATCTTCTGCATCTTCTTCATCTTGAATAGCAAAACAAAACCCTTTACTAGAACAGCGTAATTTAGCTTCAACTACATTAGATTCGGGTATCCGTCGGTATTTTCCCCGTTCTTTGAGCAAGATTCCCATACATTCTAAAGCATCCAAAGCAATTTGGATTTTTTCTGCATCTTCTTCATCTTCGCACCCTAATTTCTTTTCGAGAAGTTTGGTTGCGACTAATTTATCATCAATAAAATGGGACAGAAGTGTAGCGATTGAAAATTCCATCTATAATAGTCCTTACTAAATGTTTGTGGGGTTCATTAGTCTGAAGATAGGAAACTTAACGGACTCACGGTGGTCATTCGTAATTAACACGACTAAACCCGCAAGATGAGAGGTTGTTAGTCAACAAGCTTATTTCTAAGCTTGGAAATACCTAGAAAAGCTATGGGGTCTTGTATAGATTCTGCTATCCCTAAAAGTGAAGTTACATCTAGGAATGGCTATTATGTTGTAGCAGAGGCAACTCTTTTGAAGCAAAATGAGAGTTGTATCTTTGAAAAGGACGACTCCCATGAGAGATTAACCATAGCTAAGATTAGAAAAATACCCTAATCTTGGGCAGATTCTCTGCTTAAACTTATCTAGTCTTTAATTCTACCAAGAGAGGTGACACTCTGATATATTTGTGTGTTTTTGACTTGTGGGAAACTATTGGCTATTAATAGTATATTGTAACCATTTTAGAGAAAAATATGATGTTAAGTCAATTCCGTATGCGTTATCCTCAAGGTTGTTTAATCGGGGAATTAGTGACTATTGATCGGGGTAAATATATTGTTAGAGTCTTAGTACAGAATGAGGGAATGATGTTAGGTTCAGCTTTGGGAACGGGTGATACTCCCGAAGAAGCTGAAGATAAAGCCAGAGAACGGGCCTTAGGGGTGATCAATTTGGATGCTTTACCCATTATCAAGATTCAGCCTCAAGAAACCCCTCTTGAGATAACCAGTAAGCTTGATCCTCCATTCCCTTCAGATTATGGCAAAAAAAAGGATAAATCTGTTGATATTCCTGATGTTACCCCATCTTCTTTCAAGGTTAGTCAACCTCCCTTAAAGCTAACAGTGACAAGTCAAGTTGCAGATTTAAAGCTCTCTGAACCCCCTTTAATCTTAAAAGATGAAGTTTTAGACCAGGAGACAAAGAAACCCATTCCCAAGGAAACACGAATGGGTCTGTCTGAAGATTTAAACCTATCCCAACCCCCGTTAGGTTTAAAAGATGAGGCTATAAATCAGGAGACAAAGGAACAGATTTCAGAGGTTTTACCCCCCCCTATTCCCTCTGAGACGACATCCTCGATAATGCCTTTAGTAGAAGCCGTCGTATCGAATAATGAGTTAAGCTTATCTTTTGAGGAAACATTTGATACTGTACCTGAGATAGAAACAGTTATTCCGGTGACTTTAGAACCTCCGATAGCTTCCGTCAATGTTGAGGTGGTAGAAGATACAGTTATTACATCATCTTCAACAGAACAATTAGAGTCTTTAGATTTTTCTGAGATTATCGCCAGTTCTAATGTGGAATTAAAACGTTTGAAATGGACTAATGAACAAGGGCGAGAATACTTATTAAAAACCTATGGTAAGCGATCGCGTCAGGTTCTTGATGATAACGAACTACTCGAATTTCTCCATTATCTCGAAAGTCTTCCTACCCCTAATTAACGAGGTAAAATATCATTTAAACACAGTTGAAGTTGGGGTAAAAGGGGAGAATAAATAAGGTCTTCTAATCGGTATTGTTTTTGTTGATAATCTTCATTAATAAGCTGACAAACCGTAAAAGTGGGTTGTTTAGGTTTTCCAATAAAAGCAACACCCCCTAAACCCCGATAATCAACAATCCAATATTCAGAAATTCCTAATAAGGCATATTCTTCTACTTTCCGAGCATAATCCGTCTCCCAATTTGTACTAACTACTTCGACCACTAATTTAATTGAACGTCCTAAAGTAATCACTGGTTCTTTTTCCCATAATGGTTCATAGGACAGAACACTTTCATCTAAAACAATAATATCAGGGCGACGGGCTGTGGCTATATTAGCAAAAGGACGAATTAGACAAGTACGAGGAATAAACCAAGGTTGTTTTGCATTGGTTAAGGCAATACCAATTTGAGTGGCCAATTTACCGCTAACTGTTTCATGAGGTCCAGTAGGTTCCATATCAATTAATTCTCCATCCGCTAATTCATAGGGAGGGGAATCACAATATTGACTTAAAAAAGATTCTAAGGTGAGAATTTTTGGGAAAGTTAACATAACTAATTACACTTAATTATTAGTAGAGGCATAATATATTATGCCCCTACAATTTACCGTAATCGATAAATCTTAGGCAACTGCCATCGGAGGATTACTAGCAGAGGGACGACGGTTAATTACTTGGTCAATTAACCCATAATCTTTTGCTTCTTCGGCCGACATAAAGAAATCCCGTTCTGTATCTTCACCGATAGTTTCTAAGGGTTTTCCGGTATGACTAGCGAGATGTTCATTAAGAAGTTGTTTGAGATAGAGAATTTCTTTGGCCTGAATTTCAATATCCGTTGCTTGTCCTTGGGCCCCACCAAGAGGTTGATGAATCATGATACGAGAGTTGGGAAGACTCATACGTTTACCTTTGGCCCCTGCACTCAGGAGAAAGGCCCCCATACTGGCCGCTAAACCGATACAAATGGTACAGACATCAGGACGAATTTGATTCATAGTATCAAAAATTCCTAGTCCAGCAGAGACGGAACCCCCAGGTGAGTTGATATAAAGGTAAATGTCTTTTTCGGGGTCTTCTGCTTCAAGAAACAATAACTGAGCCACAATTAGGTTAGCGTTCTCATCTCTGACTTCTTGTCCTAAAAAAACAATCCGTTCTCGCAGTAGACGAGAGTAAATATCAAATGCGCGTTCACCCCGGCCAGAGGTTTCAATAACGGTAGGAATCATGGAGTCTCTATCTTTATCTGTATTTGTTTTAAATTATAAATTATAAATTATAAATTATGAATTATAAATTATGAATTATAAATTTTAAATTATTAATTCTAAGCTAAGATGAATTTAAACTGTATATTATGATGTTAGGAAATAAATCATCAAACTTTGCCCACATCTCCCACACCTCCTACACCATCAATAAGTCATTTGAATGCGTAACAGATTAATTCATAATTCATAATTTATAATTCATAATTCATAATTCATAATTCATAATTCATAATTCATAATTCATAATTCATAATTCATAATTCATAATTCATAATTCATAATTCATAATTCATAATTCATAATTCATAATTCATAATTCATAATTCATAATTCATAATTCATAAATTATTTTCTTCAAATTTTAGTAAAGCAACACTTGAACCTTGATTCCAAGCTAATTCAATATATCTTGGTAACAGTTCTTTTACCCCAATATTACTAAACATTAAACTATTAACACTTTCTTGATATTGTTTCCCGTCAAATAGATAAATTCTTAATTCTCCTGGTTGATAAATCCATAATTCAGGAATTTTTATCGCTTCATAAGCTTCTATATTAGTGATTGAAGTTATATCAACTTCTATGGCTAAATCTGGAGGCGAATCAATAGTTAAATCAATTTTATCTTTTCCTAATATTGCCTGTCTATTTTCCACATAAAAACAAGTATCCGGTTCAACGCCTGCTTGTTTAAACATTTTAAGTGTAATCGGATCAAAACAGTCCCAATCTTTCCCCTGTTTGCGTAATAAACTTTTAACTAAATCTCTGAGGGTATCAATGCGTTTTCCATGACTTGGTAAAGGTGACATAAGACTAATTTCTTGAGTTTTCCCATTGAAATACAATTTAGGTAAAGACTTGTCTTGACGAATCCTGAGCAATCGCTCATAATCTTCCCAGGTTTGATGAGTCAAAATGACTTCACTCCCCGGAGATAGGGTTAAGGTATCTTCATTAACAGTTACAAACATGGTTTTTACTCCTTAAAGGTTTTAATCTCGTGCAAAAACGCAAAGGGGTTAAACTCAGATCTTGCACCAACACCAAAAAGCTAAAACAATCAGATTTTTAAACAGTGAAACCCTGATTCTTTCCTTGAAATTTAGGCAAAAAATCGGATTTTTTGCTCAGGTGCAAGATCTGAGTTAAAGATATTGTTTAGTCGCTTCATGTAGGGGCTTAATATTATTCATTGGTGTCAACTTAGTCCAAAACGCCGACAGGCTAACTTAGTCGCAAAATGCTGTCAATACAAATAGACTGTCCCTCATTAAGAGAAACAGCCGCTAAGAAATAAGTTAAGAAATTAGCTTTCTCGACTTGTGAAATTTTGCAACTGTCGCAAAGCCGCCGCCGCAATATTAAAAACGGCCCAACTAGCTGCAATCAGAAGAGGACTAATCACAATTAAAACACGCCAATCCATAATTTTGTTCCCCTCAATTGAATTGAGTTTTAATGAAATTTTTATCTTTATCTTTATAGTTATATCTTATCAGTGGGCCTTTGTGAATCCTAAATCGTTACCTTTATTTGCATGGACTAGGGCCAGTTTCTCATATCGTAGGGCATGTTCGATTAATTGTTGGGCTTCTTCATCAGAAATATCTCTGACTCGTCGCGCTGGAACACCTACAACAAGCGATCGCGGCGGTACATCTTTATTAACAATAGCACCAGCCCCGATTAAACTCCCTTGGCCGACTCTAACCCCATCTAAAATAACCGCCCCAATACCAATCAAACACCCACGTTCAACATGGGCTGAATGAATCACGGCCCGATGTCCAATGGTAACACAATCTTCTAAACAGGTAATTTTGCCAGGATCTCCATGTAAAATGGCCCCATCCTGAATATTAGTATGGGCCCCAATGACTATTTTTTCCACATCAGCACGCACAACGGCCCCATACCAAACGCTGACCCCTTGGGCAATAGAAACCTGTCCAACAACGACCGCATTAGGGGCAATAAAAGCTGCCTGAGAGACATCAGGAGGGGGCCAATAAGACGGAAGGGGAAATAAATTCTCGCTCATAAATCTAACTTAAATCTAAAATCTCGCGGTTATGGTCAAAGGCCCAAGGATTTAGTGGATATAATATAGCCACAACTGACTGGTATCAACCGACAAATGCAATACAGACCATCAACAGAGATAAATCCAAGTTTACAATACCCTATTTTTGGTCCCGAAATACAGTGTCCTCACTGTCGTCAAGTTATTCCAGCTTTAACTTTGACAGATACCTATCTCTGTACTCGTCACGGGGCTTTTGAGTCTAATCCGAATACTGGCGACTTGGTTCATCTCCAATCGGGTCGTCATTGGCGGCTTTGGCAAGAAGAATGGTATAGACAACATACTCATCCCGATGGCATTCGTTTTGAAATTCACGAGGCCTTAGATCGACTATACACCCAAGGATACCGAGCCACCAAGGTGATTATTGCCAGTCGTTATAAGGAGTTGGTCGGTACTTATTTGGAACGGAATACCTCTTGGCGGGGGAATTCTGAATCTGTTCCTCGATTGTACGGACTTCCGGTTGAATTTAGTTCCGAATTAAGACCTGATTCCTGTTGGAATGTTATTAATTTTGACTTAGAAAAAGAGCCGGGGGTTCCCAAACGCTATCCTTATTTTCGGCTATTTGAGTAACAAAGGAAAATTTAGTTCATTGGTTTGATATCATGCACCATGCTTCTATTCGCACTGCTGATATTCATCGCGCCATTGCTTTTTATGAATGCTTAGGCTTTACGGTTCATGAACGCTTTACCACAGGCTATACTTTAGCCTGTTGGATGGAAGGGTTGGGTGGTAGAATCGAATTGATTCAAATTCCTGAACCTAAACCTTCTCCTGATGCTTTTGGGGATGAACATTACGTAGGATACTATCATCTTTCTTTTGATTTAAGCGACCGTGTGGATAATCTTTCGACTTGGTTGACTTATCTCGAAACTCAATTTCCCCCTATCTCTCCTTTAAAAATTCTCTTGGAACCCACTCAACAAATAATTGGGGAACAGGTCTATGAGGTGATGTTTATTGCTGATGCAGATGGCTTACCCTTAGAATTCCTACGCTTAATGGGACAATCTCCGGGATAAAGTCCTGTATTGGGCAAATATACCTTTTTATCCAATTTTGTCCAATTTCTAATTTGATGTGAAACAATAGAACGTAGGATGTTAATTTAAGTAAACAATTATGGGTCTATTTGGATTCGGTAAAAAGTCAAGTCTCCCTACCCCTGAGTCAGCTTTACCAGGGCGCAAAGATTCCATGCCTGTTCCTGCTTCCCATCATGTTAACGGACAGCCGTTAAAACCACCTTTTCCTAATGGGTTAAAAACAGCTATGTTTGGATTAGGTTGTTTTTGGGGAGCAGAACGCAAATTCTGGCAATTACCAGGGGTTTATACTACGGCTGTCGGTTATGCGGCAGGTTATACTGCTAACCCTATTTATCAAGAAGTTTGTACGGGTTTAACAGGTCATAATGAAGTAGTTTTAGTGGTTTTTGATCCCCAAATAATTACTTATGAACAATTATTAAAAGTTTTTTGGGAAAGTCATAATCCTACCCAAGGAATGCGTCAAGGAAATGATATGGGGACTCAATATCGTTCAGGTATTTATGTTTATTCTCCTGAACAAAAAAAACAGGCAGAAGATTCACGAGAAGCTTATCAAAAAGCTCTTAATCAAGCCGGTTATGATAAGATTACCACAGAGATTTTAGACGCGCCTGCATTTTATTATGCTGAGGCTTATCATCAACAATATCTGGCTAAAAATCCCAATGGTTATTGTGGATTAGGAGGAACTAATGTTACTTGTCCTATTGGAGTTAACCTCACTATTCACTAGAAGAGCTTAGACAAAGCCTCTATAAATTGTTTTTTTCTACGGGCAATTCGTAAATTGCCCCTTATCTCTTTTTTCATAAATAATAAATCTATGATGTCAATGAAATTTAATTCTCAGATTCGACAGCAAATGGCTGCTGATAGGGGCCCTTTATTAGATAAATTTGAAGCCATTACAGAACGGTTAAAACAAAATAGTTCTATTACTTTAATTTGGGAACCACTAGGCAAAGATGAACATGATTTATATGATTATTATTTAGATGTTTTATCCGTAGTTTATCTCAATAAATATTATAGCTTATGTCAAGGTTTAATTGAGGCTTTAAATACCGAAAATTATTTGATTTATGGACTTATTGGACGAGCTATGATTGAACATACAGCAATTTTGAGATATTATCTAACGAGTAAAATGCTGCCTTTAGTAGAAATGGCTTTAGCTGATGGGAAAGTAACCTCTGAAGAAGTTCAAGAAATTATTCCTTGGTTAGAAAAACATTTAACAGGAAATCGTTTTGAATGGAATATATTTTTAGCTGATTACTTTGATGAACTCGATAATATTCAATCTGGTCATATTCTTAAAAATTCTCAAGTTAATGTGATTACTTGTTTAGAAAAATGGATAAAAGAAGATCAATCAATTACTCATTTATATGAATTGTTTTCAGATTTAGTTCATCCTAATCTTGGCAGTACATTGATGATTAGTCGGTTAACTGATAATCAAATTGGTATTGGCGGAAATGAGGGAAAACCGATAGGATTAGAAATTGTTAATCGAACTTTTAGCAAATTACTAAAAATTTTTGAAGAAGTTCAATATCAGCTTATTCAAATTAAAGAGTTTAAATTTTCTAAAGTGTTACGAGTTTATTAAGTAAGTAGGGACACAAAATTAATTACATAAAATTTGTAGGGGCGAGTTTTTATAGGGGCTAATTTTTGTAGGGGCGGGTTTTTGTAGGGGCGGGTTTTTTACAGCACTTATGATGCTCACAAAAAAGTTAAATAAACTCGCCCTAACCTCTGTTCAACCACTTAGTTAAAATTAATAAGTTATATGGAAGAATTACTAACACTTAAGGAACTTTTGCTACAGGGTAATATTCCTGATGCGATCACTTTAGTAGAAGAAATGGAAGAAATGAGCAAAGATGATAAAATCAATAATATTATTAACTATGGGATTATTCTTTTAATTCATTTAATTAAACAAACGATTGAAAAGCGAACTACTCGTTCTTGGGATCTCTCTATTCGGAACTCTGTATTAGCCATTCAAGAAAAAAATAAACGTCGTAAATCCGGTGGATTTTATCTCACTTATGAAGAGTTAAAAATCGCGTTAGAAGCTGCTTATAAACAAGCTATAAATAAAGCTGCATTAGAAGTAGAAGAAGGTCGTTATAGTCGAGAAGAATTACTGAAATTAGTAGATAAAACAACAATAATTAATAAGGCCATAGATTTGATTTCTTTAGTAGATGACTGATGTTCAATTAATCCATAAAAGTATCAAAAGTTACTATTTTATAATCCCTTAAGTATTATACAGAAAAAGTGACAATAAAAAAACTGTCCATTGATTGCCAAATAAAAATATGTGTGTTATAAACTAAGGGTATTGAAAAACTGGTGTGTGTGAGGAAAAGAGAAAAGCACTTGGGGTCGAAACACGGAAAGACTCCCAGGTGCTTTATCTTTTTAATGGGGGAAGTTTGGAACAAGACGAAAAAGCAAAGGGTTCTGCCGGACAAGTTATGCTTTATTATTACAAATAAAGGACTTTAACTCGTTCATTGTAGGGGTCAACGGCCGTTGACCCCTACAAAACAGGCAAGATGCGGCCTTCCACACCTAGAATTTAGTCCACGAAGGTGGACTTTGTTTCTATAGGATAAGGCTTTAGCCTTTTATTATTCGAGATGTACCCTAGTTGGCCGCTAGGTCAATAATTTTATTATCATGGATAAATTATGTTCTAATAATACATCAATTCATAATTTATCCTTTAAAATGTGGACAAATCTTCATGCTAAACTTCATCAAACTCTAAAAGATAGACATCTTTTACCCAAAGAAAAAAATCTATTAATTGCAGTATCTGGAGGACAAGATTCTCTTTGTTTACTTAAACTTTTAGTTGACTTACAATCAAAATGGGGCTGGAAAATAGCCATCGCTCATTGTGATCATGGTTGGATTTCTGATATAGGAATGGCTGCTCATGTACAAGAATTGTCCGAAAATTGGGGTATTCCCTTTTATTTAAAAGTAGCTCCAATGATGAAGGAAACGGAAGCTGCTGCTAGAAAATGGCGATATCAAGTATTAATAGAAATTGCTCAAAATAACGGATTTACTGAAGTTGTAACCGGCCATACTTTAAGCGATCGCGCTGAAACCTTACTCTATAATTTAATTAGAGGAGCAGGAACGGATGGATTAGGTGCTTTAACTTGGCAACGTTCTCTTACTTCTAATATTACCTTAGTTCGTCCTTTATTAACTGTTTCTCGTTGGGAAACTTGGGAATTTTGTCAACAGTTTCAACTACCTATTTGGGAAGATATTGTTAATGCTAATCTTGATTATGCACGTAACCGTATTCGTCAAGAATTATTACCTTACTTAAAAGATAATTTTAATCCTCAAATTGAAACGAATTTAGCTCAAACATCAGAAGTTTTAAAAGCCGAATCTGACTATTTAGAAGCAACCGCAAAAACAATTTTAGAAACCGCTATTCATGCCGATAAAACTCAATTAAATCGGCTGATTTTACAGACTATTCCTTTAGCATTACAACGGCGAGTTATTCGTCAATTTTTGCACCAAATTACCATCAGACAACTCAATTTTGAACAAATAGAAGCAGTAGTGAATTTAATTAATGCTCCCAGGCGATCGCGTACATCTTCTTTACCTGGAAATATGATAGCAGAAGTTCAAGAAGATTGGATTATCATGCAAAAATCAACTTGATTTTGATAGCCAAATCTAAGAATTTAGGTTATCTTTGAATAGTATCAATAGAGTCAGCACTCATACACCAAGACTAACTATAAGATCAATTCATGAATTGATCTTACTACCTATAACCTTGAATATCTGATGTTAAACACTAAAAAAAATCATATTTCTAAATCTCCCTTACAACGTCTTTTTAAGTATGGAAAAGATTATCGTATTTTAATTTGGCAAGCTGTGATTTGTTCAATTTTAAATAAAATCTTTGATTTAGCACCTCCTGTATTAATTGGAGCCGCAGTAGATGTAGTTGTTAAACAACAAGATTCTCTCATAGCTCATCTTGGCATAAAAGATGTCTTTAGTCAACTTTTAATGCTAACATTTCTCTCCATGATTTTATGGGGTTTAGAATCCTTATTTCAATATACTTATGAAAGATTATGGAGAAATTTAGCGCAAAATATCCAAAATAATTTAAGAATTGATGCTTATAGTCACCTGCAAGATTTAGAATTAGCTTATTTTGAAGAACGTAATACCGGAATGTTATTATCAATTTTAAATGATGATATTAATCAATTAGAACGTTTTTTAGATGTTGGTGCTAACGAAATTTTACAAGTAATAACCACTGTTATTATTATTGGGGCAGCTTTCTTTATTTTAACACCAGGAACCGCATGGATGGCCATGTTACCCATTCCTTTTATTCTTTGGGGTTCAATCATTTTTCAGCAACTGTTAGCCCCTTTGTATACAGATGTTAGAGAAAAAGTCGGTTTATTAAATAGTCGTTTATCTAATAATTTAAGTGGTATTACAACCATTAAAAGTTTTACTACAGAAGCTTATGAAATTGAAAGATTAAAAGAAGATAGTGATGCTTATAGACGAAGTAATCAAAAAGCAATTGCTTTTAGTGCTGCTTTTATTCCTTTAATTCGTATTATCATTTTAGCGGGTTTTACAGCTATTTTACTCTATGGAGGCATGGAGGTTGTTAACAATAAATTATCTGTCGGAACTTACAGTGTTTTAGTGTTTATGACTCAACGATTATTATGGCCTTTAACAAGATTAGGACAAACATTAGATTTATATCAACGTTCTATGGCTTCTACTCATCGGGTGATGGATTTATTAGATACTCCGATGACCATTCATTCTGGTTATTTGTCTCTGCCAACTTTTGATATTCAAGGAGAAATAATTCTAAAAAATGTTAGCTTTTCTTATCAAGATAAATATCCAGTTATTAAGAATATTTCTTTAGAAATTTCTGCCGGAAATACAATAGGAATTGTCGGCTCAACAGGATCAGGGAAAAGTACCCTAGTTAAATTATTGTTACGATTTTATGAAATTAATGAAGGGATAATTACCCTAGATGGTATCAATATTAAAGATATCTTTTTATGGGATTTGCGGGGAGCAATAGGATTAGTTAGTCAAGACGTATTTCTGTTTCACGGAACCGTCAAAGAAAATATTGCTTATGGTAATCCTGAAGCGAATTTTGAGTCAATTATTGGCGCAGCAAAAATAGCAGAAGCTCATGAATTTATTGAACAATTACCACAAAAATATGATACAATAGTGGGAGAAAGAGGGCAAAAATTATCTGGAGGACAACGACAAAGAATTGCCATTGCTAGAGCAATTTTAAAAGATCCCCCTATACTCATTTTAGACGAAGCTACCTCAGCCGTTGATAATGAAACTGAAGCCGCGATCGCTCGTTCTTTAGAGAAAATTACTCAACATAGAACGACTATTGCTATTGCACATCGTTTATCGACAATTCGACATGCAGATTGTATTTATGTGATGGAATATGGAAAAATAATTGAACAAGGAACCCATGAACAATTATTAGAAAAACAAGGAGTTTATGCGAATTTATGGCAAGTCCAAACAGGGGAAAAAATCAGTTAAGAAAAAGTGAAAATGACAGTTAAAGCAGTAGGTTGGGTTGAGGAACGAAACCCAACAAACCCGAATTATGATATACTAAATTAGCCATGTAGGGGTCAACGGCTGTCATTAGTGTCAACTTAGTTCCAAATGCCAACAGGCTAAAGCCTGTGGCTATACAAACAAAGCCCGACGAGCGCGGACTTTTATTAATATTAGCCTGCTATGTTACGGCTTTGTACAGTTAACCCCACCCTTGGCAGGGTGTGGGTAAGATAATGGAACAGCTTACACCTATTGACCCCTGCTACTTAATTTCGAGTTCTATAATTAGATTTAAGTTAATTTTAGTTTGACTAATTCTTGAACTTTTTTACCATCAGCTTTACCCTTAAGTTGCTGCATAGCAGACCCCATAACTTTCCCCATATCTTTAGGGGAAGTTGCACCTACTGAAGCAATAATTTCATCGATAATTTGACTAATTTCATCATCAGAAAGTTGAGGAGGTAAATAGGTTTCAATAATGGCTAATTCTTGTGCTTCTTTATCTGCTAAATCATCTCTACCCCCTTTACGAAATTGTTCGATAGACTCTCGACGTTGTTTTGCTTGTTGTGTTAATATTTCTAATTCTTGTTCTGGTGTAAGAATTTCTTGTCCACTAGGACGAACATCTACTTCTTTTTCAAGAACAAATTTTTTGATACTTCTAACAGTTTCTAAGCGAATTTTATCCTTAGCTTTCATCGCTAATTTAATATCTTCAGTTAGTCTTTCTTTAAGTCTCATTTCTTCAGGATTTTTAACAATTTCTTCCAGTTCAACTTCTTCAATTTCAGGGGTTTCTTCTATATCTGAAGTTTCAGCAATAATTTTTTGAGGTTCAACTTCTTGGACTTCAGGAGTTTCTCCTATATCTGAAGTTTCTACAATTGGTTTTACTGTCTCTATTTTAGTCTGAGGTTGGACAGAAAATGCTATACTTGATACAGATGGCAATAAAAACAATTGCTTTTGTAAACTCAATTGTTGAATAATACCTTTATCCAGATAAGTTTTACCTTTTTGTTGAGATAATTCAACAATATTCTCTCCCACTTTTTCTGCCATAATCTTCGCTTCAGTAATCGAAGTAAAAGATTCTTTAGCTAATCTCTTAACCAAAATGTCCAACTCTTTATTACCCCGATAAGTAGAAGGATTAATTCCCTTATCAGATAGGACACCCTTAATGGTCTTTTTAAGAAATTTTATTAATTTAGTACCCGTCAAATCAATCTGTAGAGTCATTATCTATATTTCCTCAATGGTAAATGATTAAAACAGTCTTCATTTTAAAACAGTTTGATAAAGTAAAGATTAAGAAACCTTGATTTTTGAAAAATTATGATTCCTGCATGGTTGGTCATCGGTATTGTGGCAGTTTTGATTGGTTTTGTCCTAAATCGTTTATCCCCTAGAGATATTAGCTGGTTTAATCGTTTACGTCGTCCTAACTGGTTAACTTTTGAATGGGCCATTCCCTTTATTTGGATATTTATTTTTATTTGTGGGGCCTGGTCTGCTTATATTATCTGGATAACTCATCCAGGTACTAGCAAAACTTGGTGGTTAATGGCAGGTTATCTGTTATTAGAAGTGCTAATTATGGCTTATACTCCTGTTATGTGTAAACTCAGAAGTCTTAGAATCGGAACTATTATCGGGGCCACTGGATTTTTTTGGGGTTTAATTTTAGCTTGGTTTATCTGGCCCCTTTCTGGATGGGCCCTGACCTTATTATTGCCTTATTTATTATGGAGTCCTATTGGCACTTATGTAACTTGGAAAATGATTCCCCTTAATCCTTTTGAAGCTTAAAATTTATGGTTCTATCGGACAAACTATGCTAAATTAATAATTAATGACAGACTAAAGTCTGATCCTATAAAGACTAAGTCCGCGTAGGCGGACTTAGTCTTTATAGGTTGCGTAGGCAACCTTTGTTTGTATAGCTTAACTCTGAGCGAGTTAAGGTCTATCATTTGTAATAATTTACCATAACTTGTCCGGTAGAACCAAATTTATTTATTTTGGATAATTCTAAAAGTTAAATTAATCCTTTCTTTGACTATGGTTTTTGTTTTAGAGATTTGATGTTGCCAATAATGTTGGGTCGTTCCTTTCATTAGTAAAAAACTGCCGTGAGTTAAATCAATTTTGACTTTTTCGAGTTCTTTTTTATATTTATGTCTCAACATAAAACGACGAGTTTCTCCTAAACTAACTGAAGCAATGATCGGATTTTTTCCCAGTTCTGGTTCATCATCACTATGCCAGGCCATACTATCTTGTCCATGACGATAACGATTAATTAAAACACTATTAAATTCTATATTTGATAATTCCTCAATTCTCTTTTTGATATATAATAAAGGAGGAATCCAAGACTGAGAAATCATACTAATTCCTGAATAACTATAATATTTATTCGGTTCTCCATACCAAGCAGTTAAGCGAGGCAAAGGAATCAATTTACCATACATTTTAATATGATCTTGCTGCCAATTAATTCGATTGGTTAAGTCAATCAATAACTTATCACTTTCTTCTAAACTAAAAAAATTAGGGTAAATTAATACCTCACCATCTATATTAATTAGGCTTTTAGATATTATCATACTAGAAAAATTGACAATATGTTAACTTTTGTTAAATTAGCTTGCATTATTCTCATAAATTATTACAATGTAAAGCAGTACCAAAAGTCAACCCAACTTTAAACCCGATCCTAATTTAAAGATGACACAAGAGTTTATCCTATCTCCCCGCTATCGCCTTGATGATGAGTTACTTTGGTTAGAGGGGATTGATCCATCCCGTCGCTATTGGATCACTGTTAATGGTAACAAAAACTTACAAGTAGTTATTCCCGGACTGTGTGTGTCATCAGTTCAGGAATTAAAAAAAGCAATACAAATATTTCGCTCTCTTAAACCCCAAGAAACCTTAAAAATTAAGCGAATCGCCGGTAATTCGATGATTTATTGCGTCAGTCCTAACTGTTATGCCATTCAAGGGAGAGTACAAGGGGCCTTGACTTGGCATCTATTTGACCAAGAAACCATAGAAAGTCTTTTGATGACTGGTCATCCCGATTGGATTCCTTCGCCAAAAGATTTAGAATTAGGGCGTAAAGTATTAGAAATGGCTTTCCAACAACCTGTTTATGCAGTTTAGGTTGATATTATAGCAGCTATATCTGCAGCTATGCTGTGGAACTGTCGCGCAAAGAATCAACGCAAAGAATGGCTGTTTAATACTTTTGATTCACCAACGCCTACTAATTAAGATTCTCTTTCACCCAACTTTTAAACCCTTTTATTGCTTTACTTCTCCCCAGAATTTGACTTTGCTTAACTGTCTCATTAATTAATGAGATTATAGGAATACCTGGAAAATTAGGACTATTCAAAGACTCAATATATTCACCGTCTTGTAACAAATTAATAGTCAAATTATCTTGAGAATATCGCCAAAGTTCAGGAACCCCTAAAAGTCGATAATTATCTAATTGAGTGCGAGAAGTAATATCAATTTCTATCGCCAAATCTGGGGGAGGATCTATAGATAAATCTAACCTATTTTTACCAATAACAGTCTCTTGATTTTTGATATAAAAACAAGTATCAGGTTCCACTGCTTGATTCATTTGCTCATTTTTAAAAGTTGTTGAACCCAACGCTTCAAAATCAATATTCAGTTCTTCTAAAAGAAATTGAACAAGATAGCTAATAATTGTCTTATCTTTCTCATGTTCTGGTAAAGGAACCATAATTTCTAACACTCCATAACTATAGGATAATCGGGAAGCACGACTTTCTCCTAATTCATCTAAAATAGTTTCAAACTGCCTCCAGCTAACATCTTTTAAGAGTAACTGTTGACCAGGAGAAACAATAATTTGGTTCAAAGTTAGTTGCATAATTAGAATTACTTCAATAAGCTGTATTTCTGTATCAAGCAAACCCAGTTGTAGGGGTCAACGGCCGTCATTAGTGTCAACTTAAAATTAAACCCCAAGACACACAAGCTTTCCCATTATCCCACCCATACCCTGCCAAGGGTGGGGTTAACTGTACAAAGCCAGCCTATGCTGGCTAATTTTACACAAAGTCCGCGCTCGTCGGACTTCGTTGGTATAGCCACAGGGTTTAGCCTGTCGGCGTTTTGGACTAAGTTGAGACCAATGACTGCCGTTGACCCCTACCGTTGGGACGTGCTATATCTTAACTTTCCACAAGAGCATTAATATCTAATAATACCTCACCCGCAATTAACCGTTGAGCCGCATCTAATAAAACTGCTTCAATATAAGGCTTGACAAAATAACCCTTTGCCCCACGTTCTGCCGCAATTTTTTGCATTTTTTGGGCCCCACGAGAAGTAATCATGGCAATAGGAATTTTCGCCAGTTGTTCATCCGCTTGTAAACGAGAAAGCAACTCTAAACCGTTCATACGAGGCATTTCAATATCGCACAGAATTAAGTGACAAAATAACCCCCCTCGGAGTTTTTCCCAAGCTTCCTGACCATCACGGGCCTGTTCAACGCGATAATTAGTCTTAGTAAACGTCATAGACAACATTTCTCGTACCATCACCGAATCGTCAACAATCAATACGATTTGTTCTTCATCAGAAAAATGGGTCGTTTGAGAATTATTGCCAGAAGATGAGTCTTGATTTCCTGATGAACGTTGTTTTCTGGGTTTTTTATGACTACCTGCGAGTAACACTTCACCTTGTAGCATTCGTTGGGCCGCTTCGAGTAAAGTTTGATCAGGACAAGGCTTAGTAAAATAACCACTAGCCCCTAATTTAGCAGCAACTTTGCGATGACGATCTGCCCCACGAGAAGTCAACAAAGCCACCGGAATATCTGATAATTGCGGATCTTTCTGAATATTCGATAATAATTCTAGCCCATTCATTCGGGGCATTTCAATATCACAGAAAACCAGATCACAAGGTAAACCAGAACGCAATTTTTCCCAAGCTTCTTGACCATCACGCGCTTGTTCTACTTGATATCCCGATTTACTAAAGCTCAAAGATAGGAGTTCACGCACCGTAATAGAGTCATCAATAATTAATACCATTGGTTCTGTCTTATGGCCAAACATGAGATCTAAGTCTAGAGGAGTTTTCTTCCAGATACTACTATTACCATCTGTGCGTAAACGTCCTTGAGCAATTTCCATTAACTCCAACACATCCCCAATGGGCATAATAGTACCATCCCCTAACACCGTTGCTCCAGCAATACCGGCCGGTTTAGGAATAGGCCCTTCAATTTGTTTAATAACGATTTCTTGTTCCCCGATCACTTGGTCAACTCGAACCGCCAGAAAATTGCCTGTACCTCGTAAAATCACTAAAGATACCGTATCGTCTTCATTTTTGCCCCCATAAACGCTACCGCGTCCTAATTGTCGGTTATAGGAAAGAAGATCACCCAAGGAATAAACAGGAAGCATACTGTTATTCCAATTAATACATTCCTGGCCGTTTTCATCTATTATCAGATCGCTTGGTACATAATCTTTCATGTCTTCTACCCCGTCCATAGGGAAAGCGATACGAGCGCGATCGCTTAAACAACATAAAGCTTTACAAATACTCAAGGTCAGGGGTAAGCGGATAGTGAAAGTAGTTCCTTTACCTCTTGTTGAGTCAATGCTTACTGAACCTCGAACATCGATTAAACTGGTGCGTACGACATCTAAACCCACACCACGACCGGCAAAATCATCTGCTTTATCACGGGTACTAAACCCTGCATGAAAGAGAAAATCATAGATTTCCACTTCTGTTAAAGTTTTCGCTTCTTCGGGGGTAATTAAGTCTTTTTCAATGGCTTTTGCTTTGACCAGTTCAGGATCAATTCCCCCTCCATCATCAGAAATAGTAATAACGGTTTGATTTCCTTGTAAAAAGGCTCGTAAATTAATGTGACCTTCGGGAAATTTTCCTGATTTTTTTCGTACTGAGGGGTCTTCAATTCCATGAGTAATAGCATTATTAACCAAGTGAGTCATGGGATTATAAAGATGTTCTAAGATCATCTTATCAACAAGAACTTCTCGCCCTTCTACGAGTAATTTTACCTGTTTATTTAATTTCATGGAGATTTCTCGCACGGCACGAGGTAAACGATCTGCCGTTTGAGCAAAGGGAACCATTCGAGAGTTAGTCATTCCCTCTTGTAATTGAGTAGTCGCTTGTCGTAAACTGCGGGCTACTTGTTCGGTTTCATCTACTAAGAATTGAATGTCTGAAGCTGATTCTCTAACCCTAACAATCAGTTCTATCATTTCTTGGGATAATAAATGGAACCCTGTAAATCGATCCATTTCTAACGCATCTAAAGCCCGATCTTCTCCTTCATGAATAGTAGGACTTGTTTCTGATATTTGAGGTTGAATCAAATTAGATAATCCTGATGTTTGGCCTTGATTTCTACTAGCTAATAAGGCCCCTTCTAGTAGGGTACGTTCATATAAATCTTGCATCCTCCCCCCTACATCACTCAGATTTTGTACCTGGTTGAGTAGGTTATCTAAAAAGTGTCTTAATCTTTCTTGATCTTGTTCTAAACTGTTACGTTTAACTACTAATTCTCCGATTAAATTACTGAGGTTATCGAGTTGTTTGACGGGAACCCGCATCGTCTGTTCAAAGACTTTAGTTTTACTGGGTCGGGGCCGGGGTTGTAAGCGTTGACCTTTACCGGCCAAGAGTGTTGGTGATCCTCCCATCGTACGATCTGCTTGTTCGAGAAGGGCCTCTAATTCTCTAAATTCATCGTCAATTTCTACTTCAGACGTAATTTCTAGAGTTTCTACGGAGGTTTCTTCTTCTTTGGGGACAGAGGGAGAAGTTTCAATTAAAGCGGCTAATTGGGCAGCAGTTTCTTCATCAACGCATTCTGAAGGGGAATAACCGGCCGGTTGTCTTAATAACCCTTCTAATTGTTCAAAGGTTGGATAAAAATGGGGAAGACTATGGTTAGGTTCTATTCTTTTTTCTTCGTCTGGAGATTCTAATAGGTATTTTAGATTTTCTAAGTCGCTATTTTCTTCAGAATAACCCATAGATTCCATCTGGCGTAAAAATGAGCTATCTGATTCTATATTATTTTGTTCCCAAGAGTCTCCTCCTAATAAACTCGATAAATCTGCTTCTGTATCTGGAGATTCATCGGCAATAGTGTTAAGTTCTTTGTCTGTATCATCCCAGGTGAAATCATCCCTAAATAGTTGATTAATTTCATCTTCTGAGGGTAAGGAGGAAAGAGTGGATTTCTCTGAGTAGGTTTTTTTGTATGTTTCCTCTGCTGGGGAGTCGGATACCTCCTCCTCAAACCAGCTTGCCAATTCGTCGAGTTGTCGATCGGCCTCGAATATATCTGATCCCTCACTTAACCCTTCTAGTAATTGGGCAATGTCTTGATCAAAGGAATTGTCGGCGAAGTTGTTAGCGTTTGTGGGACGGCTGATCATATCTGAGTCCTGTCAGGTTTAGGGAGCCTATATTCTCAGAGTACCCACTTAGCTTAAGAAAATTATAGATGGTTTAGAGATTTTTTGCTGACCATCAATTTTCCAGACGATAACCGAATTCGGCTAATCTTAAGTTTGATTGTCGCCATTTGGGTTCTACTTTGACAAAGAGTTCTAAATAAACTTCTCCGGTAATTAGTTTTTGAATTTGCTCTCGTGCTGTTATTCCAATCTCTTTGAGCATACTTCCTTTTTTACCAATAATAATAGCTTTTTGGGATTCTCTTTCTACGTTAATGGCCGCAAACACTTTGGTGATTTTGGGGGTTTCTTCCACTTTTTCTATGACGACTGCTACAGAATGGGGGACTTCTTGACGGGTCACTTTTAAGATTTGTTCTCGAATTAATTCTCCCATAATAAATCTTTCTGGTTGATCGGTGACTAAATCAGGGGGATAATAATAAGGACCGGGTTCGAGATGGTCTATTAATTGTTTTTGTAATGTCTCTAATCCTTCTCCTGTTAAAGCAGAAAATTTAATTAGTGGCCAATTATAGACTTTCGCTAAGTTTCGATAACTTTCGTCTATTGCTTCATAATCTGAGGGTTGTTGATCTTGTTTATTCAGTCCTAAAATGATTGGAGTTTTTGTCGTTTCTAATAGTTCTTGGATATAGCGATCGCCTCCTCCTGCTTTGACTGAACTATCTACCACAAACAAGATAATATCAACGGCATTAATGGCCGTTTGAGCATTTTTTACTAGGATTTTTCCGAGAGCATGGTGGGGTTTATGAATACCTGGGGTATCCACAAAAATTATTTGTGCTTCTGGGGTCGTTAAAATACCTTTGAGACGGTTACGAGTGGTTTGAGCAACTGCTGAAGTAATGGCAATTTTTTGTCCCACTAAGTAATTCATTAAGGTCGATTTTCCCACATTGGGACGACCAATAATTCCCACAAATCCTGATTTATATCCATCGGGTGCAATGGGTATTGTTGGTAAGAATATTTGAGGCATTTCAGAAGACATAAGCACCGGTAAATAATGGATAATGGATAATAAATTCATCTTGTGCTAGAACATAAATTTCCTTAGCGTAAGCTTGTAAGTTCTGTTTTCCTGATGAACGTGACACCAATCACATAATATGATTTTAGTCTAAAAGTTACCATAATTGATAAGGATTTTTAGATAAGTTCACATTATAGTATTTAAAATCTTGAGTGACTTCTTCTCCAACCCATTCTGGTAATTCAATTAGTTGGTTTTCATTGGTTAATTCAACTTCAGCTAAAATTAATCCCTCATTTTCTCCTTTAAATTCATCTACTTCCCAAACTAAATCTTTAACAGGAATTCGATATCTTATCTTTTCAATTAAAGGACTATCACATAAATTTTCCAACATCATTGTAGCATCTTCTAAAGGAATTGGATACTCAAATTCACTTCGGGTAATTCCTTCGACTTTACCCTTAATAGTTAGGTAGGCATTTTCTCCTACAATTCTCACTCGAATAGTTGTTACTTTATTTTCAGTAATAATATATCCTTGTCGATAAATTTTACCTAACGCTAGACAACGCCAATTATCTCCTTTTATTAAAAACTTTCTTTCAATTTCAAGTGCCATAATTTTTAACCCAAATGATTTTGAATGATAATTGATAATTAATTCTCCGTAATCTATCATTTCCAGATATAACCGAATCAGGATTCCCTTACAGTATTAATTAATCTTATCAGATTTGAAGAGAAATGTTGAGCGCAGCCCCCACCTAAATCAGAGATTTTAGGTGGGGTTAGCCAAACCAATAAATAAACGCGCAGCATCCTTGCTACAATCTTTAACATGGTGGGTTACGACGCGCCCTAAAACTTATTAGTTTTCCCTCAAAATAGTTGCCGCGCCTAACCCACCCTAGGAATCATAAGCTTTACTTATCACCACACATAAGAGAGAGCTAGTTTGGTTATTCTATTATCAATTATCCATTATTAATTATTCATTTTTGAATCATGTTTTCTGAATTTAAACCCTTTATTATTAATACCTCAAAAATTAAAATAAATTTAATCAAAGGTGGTCAAGGATTTCCTGTTCTCTTACTTCATGGTTATCCTCAAACTCATATTATCTGGCATAAAATAGCCCCAAAACTAGCAGAAAATTTTACGGTTATTGTCACAGATTTAAGGGGATATGGAGACAGTGATAAACCTCCAGGCAATCCAGAGCATAGCCATTATTCTAAACGAATTATGGCACAAGATCAGGTAGAAGTAATGACTCAATTAGGCTATAATCAATTTTATCTTATTGGACATGATCGAGGGGCTAGAGTTGCTCATCGTTTAACTCTTGATTATCCTGATAAAGTAAAAAAAATAGTATTATTAGATATTGCCCCGACTTATGAAATGTATACTCTAACTGATCAAGAATTTGCTACTGCTTATTATCATTGGTTTTTCTTAATTCAACCGTTCCCTTTTCCTGAAACTTTAATTAAACAAAATCCTGATTATTTTTTGACTCATTGTTTACAAAGTTGGAGTAAAAATGATTTTACCTTTACTTTTACCTCAGCAGCAATACAAGAATATTTAAGATGTTTTCGTGATCCTAAGACGATTCATGGTACTTGTGAAGATTATCGAGCATCAGCTACTATTGATTTAGAACATGACCAAGCAGATATTGAGCAAAAAATTCAATGTCCCCTTTTAGTTTTGTGGGGAAAACAGGGAATCATTGAAAGGAAATATAATGTCTTAGACAGTTGGAAAAAAAGAGCAATAAATGTACAAGGAAAACCAATTAACTGTGGACATTTTTTACCTGAAGAAGCACCAGAAGAAACTTATCAGTCTATTAGAGATTTTTTATAATAAAATGAACTTATCTATATTTGCCCTAACTCCCCATGCAATCTGTTGATTTAACAACCTTAACCGCTATCTCACATGAATTACAAACCTATTGGATACCTTCTCGTCTTGAACAAGTTTATCAACGCGATCGCTATACAATTTCTCTGGCACTGCGTACCCTAAAAAAACGGGCTTGGTTAACTATTTCTTGGCATCCTCAAGGGGCTAGACTATGTATAAGTGATCCTCCTGCCAAAATCCCCGATACCTTTACTTTTAGTGATCAATTACGTCATCAAATTAATGGTTATGCCCTCACTGCTTTAACGATGATTTCTCCTTGGGAAAGAGTGGTTGATCTTCAATTTGCTAAACGTCCGGGTGATCCTGTTATTTGGCATCTTTTTATTGAAATTATGGGAAAATATAGTAATGTAATTCTCACAGATGCTCATCAACAAATTGTTACGGTTGCTCATCAAGTTAATGCCAATCAATCAAGTGTTCGCACCGTACAAACGGGACAACCTTATGAACTTCCTCCCGTTTTAACAGGCACTTTACCTAAGTTAGAAGAATCTCAAACTCGATGGCAAGAAAGAATCAGTTTAGTCCCTGGGGCATTACAAAAACAATTGTTAAATAGTTATCGGGGTTTAAGTCCAGTTGTTGCTCAATTAATGATTCAACAAGCTCATTTACAACCTCAACAGTCTACAGACACTTTAACGGCAAAAGATTGGGACACCTTATTTATATTGTGGCAAACTTGGTTAAATATTTTACAAACCAAAGACTTTAACTTTGGTTATACTCAAACAGGTTATACGGTTTTAGGTTGGGGCATAATTAAACCCATAAAAGATTTACAAACTCTGATCAATAGTTATTATAATGACCAAACTAATCAAGAAAATTTTCAACAAATACGTCATCAACTTTTACAAAAAATAAGTTCATTACTCAAAAAAGTATCTCTTAAAGCAAATACTTTTAAACAACGTCTAAACCAGTCTGCTGAAGCTGATAAATACCGTCAAGAAGCAGATTTATTAATGGCTAATTTACATTTATGTAAACCCGGTATGACATCTATTATTCTCAATGACTTTGAAACAGATCAACCTGTTAAGATTAAGCTAAATCCTGAAAAAAATGGGGTACAAAATGCCCAGTATCTCTATAAACAACATCAAAAATTAAAACGAGCTAAAATTGCTGTAGAACCTTTATTAGCAGAAGTAAATACGGAAATTAATTATTTAGAACAAGTTGAAGATAGTTTACATCAATTAACTATTTATCAGTCTCCACAAGACTTACAAACTCTAGAAGAAATACGAGAAGAATTAATTCAACAAAATTATCTTAATTCTCCCTCTCAACGGAATATTAATCTGATAGATGAATCTCAACCTTATCAATATACAACACCGTCAGGATTAGAAATTTGGATCGGTCGTAATAATCGTCAAAATGATCGTCTCACCTTTCGCACAGCAGGAGATTATGACCTCTGGTTTCATACTCAAGAAAGTGCCGGAAGTCATGTATTATTACGTCTAGAACCGGGGACAAAACCTGATGAAACTGATTTACATTGTGCCGCAGATTGGGCAGCTTATTACAGTCGCGCTCGTCAAAGTGAACAAGTTCCTGTGGTTTACACTGAACCTAAATATGTCTATAAACCTAAAGGGGCTAAACCAGGGATGGTCATCTATAAACGAGAACGGGTTCTCTGGGGACAACCTCATAAGGCGCAAGCATACCTTAAAAGTCAAGGGTAGTCCCAAAATTTAAAATTTTATTTACAAACATTGGTGTCTTATGTTACAATCCCTTCATAGAAGTCTATGGTTTAGCGATTGGGAACGCGACCGGCAGATTTCCTCAAAGAAATAATAACAATAATTTATAGGGTATCCAGCGATCGCGATCGCTGGTTTTCTGTTTTATACTATCAGCGATTACGAGACAAAATCGTTTTTTAAGGTAAATAATAAAAGACCCCTGTAACTTAGGGGTCTTTTATTCGGTAGAATAAAACGCAGTATATAAATGATGGTGGGCAATGCCGACCTTAACATAGTTAGCTAGATTTCACGGTTGTATCAAAATTTTTAACACGGATTGTTACTTTTTACTTCTGATGGGGAACCTTAGAAGAGGGAAAACTCATCAGTCTCAATCCAGACTGATGATTGATGTTCCTATTAACACTGACTCAACTCTGTAAGGGGAGTTTACCGTGCCAACCCACAAAATACTCGTAATTGATGACAGTAAAGTGATCCGGATGCGGGTTCGGGATATGTTACCAGAAGATAACATAGAAGTTCTCGAAGCCAAAGATGGAGTTGAAGGATATAACCTCATTCGCAGTGAAAAGCCAAACTTAATTATGCTTGATTTTCTTCTGCCTAAAATGAGTGGTTGGGATGTCTATCAAGAAGTTCAAAAAGAGTATGATCTCAAAACTATTCCCCTAGTTTTAATGTCTGGGAGAAAAGAAGAAGTCATTGAAAAACTTACTGAACCTTTTGAATATTTTTCTTTTGTTGAAAAACCTTTTGAAAAGAAACAATTGCTTGAGGCTATTCGAGATGCAATGGCTAAGGCTAAAAAGCATCCTCAACCTAAAACACCTCAGCCAGCAAACTATCAAAATGGTTCTGTACCAAAAGATACAGCAGTAATGACTCAGGAAATTTATAACCTACGTCAACAAATGAGTAAGATGCAAAATGAAATTGATACCCTTAAAGGTCAACTTAGAAAAGTTCTGGAATTTATTCAACAAAGACGGTAAATTATTTACTTATCATAACTTTAAACATATAAGTTACTAATAGTAGGGGTCAATGGCCGTTGACCCTTACATTTGTTTCGTTGACCCCTATATTCATAAATTATAAATTATAAATTATGAATTTAGGAGTTACGCATTGACAGAATACCATAAATATGTATCTAGTAGAACGGTATAAAATAATACAAAAAACTACCGTGAATGAATATCACTGGCGATCGCTCAATGGTTCAAACAATGGAAAAATCGTAGCTAAGTCATAGTAAAAGTATACGATGCGTAACTCCTAGAATTATAATTTATAATTCATAATTTATAATTTATAATTTATTCACTATCTTGGATAGCCCTCATTAGTTCTTGAGGATGATAAATTAAAAAATCGGGTTGATGTTGTGCTAAAATTTCAGGAGAATTAAAACCCCAAGCAACAGCAATAACTTTAACGTTACTTTTTTGTGCTGAGCGAATATCTCTGGTTTCATCTCCTACATAAATGATTTCACTCGGAATCAGTTTATGTTCTTTAAGTAATTGATTAATAACTTTATGTTTACCAAATAAAGTAGTGCCTGAATAAATAAACTCAAATAAGTTTCCTAAGTTATTACTTTTGAGAAAAGATAGGACATTCTCCTGCCTATTAGAAGTAATAATGCCTAATAAATAACCGTTTTCTTTTAACTCTTTTAGAAAATTAGGAATGCCATTAATTGGCTTAAGTTCTTGAATTTTATGCCTTAACTCTGAGGTAACTCTGTTTAATACAAAGGGAATTTTGAGCGGAGAAATTTCTGATTGTTTAATCAATTCTTTAACACTTAAATGTTTAAGCTTTTCTAAATCTTCTGAATTAACAGGTTTATAGCCAAATTCTCCCGATAAACTATTGGCAATCTCTACAAAAGCATGATAGGTATCTGCTAGGGTGCCATCAAAATCAAAAATAATTGCTTTGACTGCCATTTGTTTAAGGATTAATAATAAAGAGTACCGAATTAAGAGAAATAGAAATTAAGCCATTTTTAAGGGTGATTTTCGTCAAAATCTAGGCTACAGGATCAAAAAAGACAGTTATCACTAAATCCCTTCTCTATTTAGATTAGCACGGGCATTACGATGCCACATCTCTAGTTTAATTCTCCTTAAGGCTGATGATCGAAATCTGCTATTCCATTCCTCTAAAGATAGATTGGCTAATTCTGTCAATTTTGGGGCAATATTCTGAGGATAGGGCTGAAAATCTTCTATATCTGTCTCTTCGGCAAATCGTTGATTCCAGGGACACACATCCTGACAAATATCACATCCGGCTACCCATCCGTCTAAATGAGGTGTTATGGTATCAGGAAGTGTCTTAGCCCGATTTTCAATGGTATGATAGGCGATACAGCGATTAGCGTCTACCACAAAGGGCTGAGGAATGGCACCTGTAGGACAAGCTTCTAAACATCGGGTACAAGTGCCACAATGTTGAGTATGGGGCTGATCGGGGATTAAGGTTAAATTAGTTAATATTTCTCCTAAGAATACCCAACTGCCGTATTCTTTGGTAATAACATTGCCATTTTTAGCAATCCAACCGATTCCAGCCCGTTGCGCCCACACTTTATCCTGAATGGGGCCAGTGTCTACATAATAACGGGTTTCAATGTTTTCTGCTTGAGTTTCTAACCATTGACTGAAGGCTTTAAGTTTCTTTGTCATGACTTTATGATAATCCCTTCCCCAACCATAACGAGAGATTTTGCCGTCTTCTTTATGATTAGAATGTTGAGGAGAAGTATAATAATTTAAGGCGACACAAATAACTGATTTTACCGATGGCATACAATTATGAATATCTAAGCGTTTACCATTAGCCATCCAGTCCATATTTGCCTGATAACCTAACCCTAACCACGTCTCTAAATGATTAACCGCTTCATCATTAAATGAAGTATTAACATCAGCAATACCAACTTGATGAAACCCTAAATCAATGGCTTTTTCTTTAATTAATTGAGTCCATTCTATAGCATTCATAGTTATTTTTGTCAAACATCTTCGGTTCTATCGGACTTACTATGCTAAATTAATAATTAATGACAGACTTAAGTCTGATCCTATAAAGACTAAGTCCGCCTGCGCGGACTGCCATTATAGGTTGCCTAGGCAAACTTTATTTGTATAGCTTAACTATGAACGAGTTAAGGTCTATCATTTGTAATAATTTAGCATAACTTGTCCAGTAAGCTGTCACGCATTTAATTGACCTGTTGTGACTGCATGGGAGCGCCGGAGCAAAGGGAGCGCCGGAGAGGGGGTTTTAACGTCTGTACCAAAGTTCAAAATAAGCGGTTTAAATGCACAACAGCTTAGAACCTTATACATTTTAAATGCGTCTTAGCTTAAAAAAGAAGATTCTCAATGCCTGTACAAACGGATTTATCTGATATATTGGTTAGAATCGCCAGAATATTGTTAAAAACCTGACCATAAGACCTGTCACCCAATTCTTTACTTTAGATTAGGCATAGGGTGAGACAGGGTGTAACTAGCTACAATAACTATATTTAGGACTGTCAATTAATTAACCCATTTCTCGGTTCTTAACCTTAAGATTATGATAGCCCAAATGATTGCCCCTTTCGGTTCCTGGAAATCTCCCATTACTTCTGATGTGATCGTGGCAGGAAGTATTAGTATAGGGGGTATTATGTTCGACGCTGAGGATATTTATTGGTTAGAAGGACGACCCACAGAAGGGGGAAGAAATGTCTTAGTTAAACGCAGTCCCGATGGAACGATGTCGGATATTACCCCTCAACCGTTTAATGTGCGTAGTCGTGTCCATGAATACGGGGGAGGTTCATTTCTAGTGGTCGCAGGGATTGTCTATTTTGTTAATTTTAGCGATCAAAGACTGTATCAACAATTACCCGATCAAACTCCTCAACCTTTGACCCCAGAAGGAAACCGTCGCTATGCAGATTTAATTTTAGATAAAAAACAAAATCGTCTTATTTGTGTAAGTGAAGATCATAGTAATAATGGGGAAGAACCAGAAAATACAATTGTTAGTGTAGATATAAAGACAGGACAGATTGAAATTCTCGTTAAAGGTCATGATTTTTATTCTTCTCCTCGTTTAAGTCCCGATGGAACCCAATTAGCTTGGATTTCCTGGGATCATCCTAATATGCCTTGGGATGGTACTAAATTATGGTTAGGACACATGGAAGAAGACGGTTCTTTGGGAAAAATTATCTCAGTAGCAGGCAATACTGATGAATCTATTAGTGAACCAAAATGGTCACCTGATGGTAAATTATATTTTTCAAGTGATCGTATGGGATGGTGGAATCTCTGTTTTTATAGCAAAAAAGGGGTTATTATTTCGTTATTTCCTTTGAATGCAGAGTTTGCTTATCCCCATTGGGTATTTGGCCTCTCAACTTATACGTTTACTTCTGCTAATCAGATTATCTGTACGTTTTCTCAAGATGGACGGTGGGTTCTAGCTAGTTTAGACGTTCAAAAGCGGCAACTTAGTATTTTAGACACCCCTTATAGCAATATTGCCTCTCTCGATGCTTATAACGGTCAAATTGTCTTAATTGGAGGTTCTCCCACAGAAGCAACCGCGGCCATTTGTTTAAATATGAAAACAGGGGAAACTTTGACTCTGAAGCGATCAACAGATCTAAAAGTTGATCCTGGTTATTTATCCATTCCTCAATTAATCCCCTTTCCCACAGAAAATGGCTTAACTGCTTATGCTTGGTATTATGCCCCTCAAAATAAAGATTATATAGCCCCTGAAGGAGAATTACCCCCATTATTAGTTAAAAGTCATGGGGGGCCAACGGCGGCAGCTTCTTCTAATCTTAGTTTACGGGTGCAATATTGGACGAGTCGAGGGTTTGCTTATTTAGATGTGAACTATGGAGGAAGTACTGGTTTTGGCCGGGACTATCGTCAACGGTTAGAGGGACAATGGGGCATAGTGGATGTGGATGATTGTGTTAATGTGGCTAAATATTTGGTAGAACAAGAGATAGTTGATGGCGATCGCTTGGCTATTTCGGGAGGAAGTGCAGGAGGATACACGACTTTAGCGGCCTTAACTTTTCGAGATACATTTAAGGCCGGGGCGAGTTATTATGGAGTCGGTGATTTAGAAGCTTTGGCCAAAGATACTCATAAGTTTGAGTCCCGTTATTTAGAAAGATTAATTGGTAAATATCCTGAAGAAAAAGAAATTTATCAAGCGCGATCGCCGATTAATTTTACGGAACAATTAGCTTGTCCAGTTATTTTCTTTCAAGGATTAGAAGATAAGGTAGTTCCTTGTAATCAAGCGGAAATGATGGTAGAAGCAATTAAAGAAAAAGGTTTACCTGTTGCTTATGTAGCGTTTGAAGGGGAACAACATGGATTCCGTCGCGCTGAAAATATTAAACATGCTTTAGATGGGGAATTTTATTTTTATTCTCGTATTTTTGGCTTTGAACCGGCTGAAAATTTGCAACCAATTAATATTATGAATCTTTAATATTTTTGGTTCTACCGGACAAGTTATGCTAAATTATTACAAATAAGAGACTTTAACTCGTTCATAGTTAAGCTATACAAATAAAGGTTGCCTACGCAACCTATAATGGCAGTCCACGAAGGTGGACTTCGTTTTTATAGGATAAGGCTTTAGTCTTTTATTAATTGTTAGTTTATTTTATGTAATTAATTGTGTCTAAAAATTAACCAGACTTGCTGTTCCTTTGAGGGAAAGAATGTGATAGGTTTGTATCTGCCCTTCAAGTACCTGAGGACAGCCCCGTGTGGGAGTGCGCTGGGTAGTCAAAATTGCCTCTGTTTTAATTATGTAAAAAACCCGCCCCTACTACAAAAACCCCCTCCTACAAATTTTGTGTAATTAATTTTGTCTACCTACTTATTAGTAATTACACAGTTCCACTAATCAATTCCTGAATTTTTCGATTTTCAAAGCTAGGCTGAGAAATATAAAACCTATATTCAGTTTTTAAAAACTAAACTTAGGTTTGAGATCGCGCTTTTACAAAAAATGAGAATAAGCTAAAATACTTAAGGTGGCTCAATTCTAGTGAGAAAAAAACACTTATGGATATGTCAAATTCTAATACTCTTAAAAATCTTGAGGCGGCTTTTGGTGGGGAGTCAATGGCTAACCGCAAATATCTTTTTTTTGCTGAAGTTACGAAACAGTTGGGGATGAAAGAATTATCTAAACTATTTAAAGAAACGGCTAATCAAGAGACAGAACACGCTTTTGCTCATTTCCGTTTATTACATCCTGAATTAGTGGTTGATGACTTGTCTAGTTTAACAGAAGAAGATAAAAAGGCTATTGCTTCGCGTTGTTTAGAATTAGCTATTGAAGGGGAAACCTACGAATATACAACCATGTATCCTGAATTTGCTGATCAAGCAAAAATTGATCTCGATGAACAAGCAGCAGCCGAATTTAAAGAACAAGAAAACGAGTCAAAAGAACACGCTGCCATTTTCCGTAAAGCTGCTAGTAATTTTGGCTTTTTAACAAGTATTGAACATCATCATGCGGATCAATATACCGAAGCTTTATCTACTTTAGATGGAGTTTCTCCTCAAGCAAAAACTGTTAGTGATGATCCTGTAACTCGTAAATGGATTTGTCGTCAATGTTCTATGATTTATGATCCAATAGTTGGTGATCCAGATTCGGGAATTGTTGCAGGGACAGCGTTTGAAGATATTCCTGATGATTGGTTTTGTCCTATTTGTGGTGCGTCTAAGAAACTTTTTGTTCCTTATGAAGAAGCGATCGCCGCTTAATTAAGTAATACCATTTAATTTAGCCTCCGAAGGGAGGCTTAGTTTGTATAGTATCAGGCTTTAGTCTGTCTATCTATAGGTTTTGATTTAGCGTTAAATCAAATTTTCTAAATTATTTTGAATGACTTTTTTTTGTTCTTCATCATATCCCCATTTCTCTAAAAAAGAAGCATAAATACCTTTTCCATGAATAATAGTTGACTTTAATTTTTTTAACTTTTCTGTAACTAATTCTAAATTAAGTTGTTGAATTATCTGAGTGGTTCGCTGGCAAACTCTATCAGAACCTTGGGCTGTCTTTTCATCATTATTACGACGATGAGTTATAGCCATTGCTGAAGACATAGCCAAATTTTTAACTAATAATTCACTAACAATTTCTGGGCAAGTTTTTAACCCATTAATAACCTCTGATGATGGGTTATCTGCTAAAGAATGATCGCTAGTTAAATAAGTCACAAAAAAGCCTCTGGCACCATTTTCACTATTAACCAAAGTAGTAATCATTTCTTGAATTTCATCATCCTTTAATTGTTGAGATTCCATTGCTTCGAGCAAAGTTTCACTTAAGTTAAGAGCATCTTCAAAAGAGACGTTATTAGGAATTTGCCAATTCATAAGCAATAATTATCTAAAATCTATGAAGTTTATAGAGTTAAATCATTGATTGGATCTTGCCAATGCTTAACACAAGGAGCTAAAGTAATTAAGTCCTCGATATTTCTTTGCATTGTAGAACAAATTTGATCTAAAGGTAAGTCATTATGATCATAACCAAAAGGATTTTCAATTTCTATACCAATGGCTTCAATACCAAATACGGTAAAACTAATTAAAGCGACAATGGGGGCTGTTACCCATCCTAACTTATCAACTAATTGAAAGGGTAAAGTTAAACAATATATTAAAAGTAACTGTTTTAAATGAATGGAATAAGCTAAAGGAATCGGAGTTTTAAGAATTCTTTCACAACCTCCTAAAACATCAACCATATGATCCAATAATTTAAACATTGTTATAAGTTGATAAGAATCAATACATTTTTTTTCATATTGTTGTTGTAAATAGTCCCCAATCCAAAAAGCTATTTCTAAAGGAGGATTATTCATTGTTTTTAATTTTTCATGCCATTTTTGAGGCATAAATATAGCTAATTCATCATTAACTTTTTCATATCTTAAATGTATCTTAGTCGCTATAGAAAAGGCAATTAAAAGTCGTAAAATAACAATTTTATCTCGCCGATCTTCAATATTATTTTCTTTGATTGTCACCCAAATGGTTCGGGCTAAATTTCGTACCGTATTAACTAAATTTCCCCACAGTTTACGCCCTTCCCAATATCTTTCATAAGCAGTATTTGTGCGAAAAACTAATAGTAACCCTAAAACAATACTAGGCACGACACTTTCAAGACGTAAAGCCAAATTAATGCCAGATTTATAGAGAAATGTTATACCCAAACTGACCCCCGCACAAAACAAAACCCTTGGCAAAATAGCGGGAATAACAGAACCTCGCCATTGCCATGCCAAACGAAACCAAACTCGACCTTCTCGGTTTTGTCCAGAATTAGAGGAGTTTTTCATGATCCCCTTATTTTTTCGCCTTGGGACGGGGGAATTTAGAGGCATCAGGGAATTGCTTAACGGGTTCGTTTTTCAGGGCTTGCTCCATGAATTCACGCCAAATGGGAGCCACATAACCTCCCCCTGTAACCCCTTTTCCTAAGACACGGTTGCCATCGTCTCCGATCCAAACCGCCGTAGCTAACTGAGGGACATAACCCACAAACCAGACATTACGCTCACTATCGGTAGTTCCGGTTTTTCCAGCGGCTGGACGACCAAGATGAGCGGCCCTTCCCGTTCCTTCATTGATGACCCCTTGTAACACAGAAGTTAAGGAAGCCGTCGCCCAAGGATCAAGCACTAATTGAGGTTTGGGAGTATTATCTAATAACATATTACCCCGACTGTCTGTCACTTGTACAATAATAGTTGGATCATTGTACCAGCCATTGCTGGCAAAAGTTGCATAAGCGGTCGCCATTTCTAGGGGGGTTACGTCTCCTGCACCCAAAGGTAAGGAAGTAACCGCTTGTAATGGACTCTTAATACCAATACGACGGGCTACTTCAATAACTCTATCAATGCCCACTTTGCGCCCCACAACTACCGCAGGAACGTTACTAGATTTAATTAAAGCTGTGCGAATGGACATGGCCCCAGAATAACCTCCCCCATAGTTTTTGGGAGTATATAAGCCGCTACCATCTCTAAAGCTGACGGGACTGTCATTAACGACAGAATCTGGGGTAAATTTACCACTAGCAAAGGCTGTATAGTAAACAAAGGGTTTAAAGGATGAGCCGGGTTGACGATGGGATTGGGTAACTCGGTTTAACTGACTTTTTTCGTAATCTACTCCACCAACTATAGCTTTAATAAAATGGGTACGAGGGTCAACAGAAACGAGGGCAAGTTGTAACTCTTTGGCATAAACTCCTCGGCCTCGTAACCTACGATAACTCTGTTGCACGATATCTTGAGCTTTTTCCTGCACATAATAGTCTACGCTCGTTTGCACCCGCATTCCCCCTTTAAGGGTGGCTTCTTTGCCAAAATGCTTGTTTAACTCCTGCATTACCGTATCAGTAACATAGGGTTGTTTACTGCCACTCCAGGAAGTGGGTTTACCCATTCCTAAAGGCTGTTTATAGGCTGCGTCCGCTTGTTGGGGAGTAATCCAACCTATTTCGGTCATTCGCCCTAAAACGAGCTTTTGTCGTTCTTTAGCTGTCTGATAGTTGTTAAAAGGACTATAGGTTTCTGGGGCCTGGATTAAACCGGCCATCATGGCTGATTCAGCTAAATTGAGTTTTGATGCGGGTTTGTTAAAATAGCTTTGGGCGGCGGTTTGCACCCCATAATTATTATGACCCCAATAAATATTATTGAGGTACATTTCCATAATTTGATCTTTTTCAAACACTTGTTCTACTCGTATAGCCAGAACCGCTTCAGCAATTTTACGACTAACGGTTCTCTCACTAGATAAAAATATATTTTTTACTAGCTGCATGGTTAAAGTAGAGGCCCCTTCTACTACTCCTTTACTTTTCCAGTTGACCCACATGGCCCGACCGATACTATTGGGGTTAATGCCATGATGAAGGTAAAAGTGGCTATCTTCAATGGCCATTACTGCCCGTTTGAGTTCAGGAGAAATACGATCAAGGGGGACAACTTCTCGGTTAGCTTCGTCATGAAGTCTTGAGAGGAGTCTACCTTTAATATCGTAAATATAACTTGTTTCTGTTGGGGCGTAGGTGGTTAAAATCCGAACATCAGGGAGGTTACGGAAACTAATGGCTAATCCTACAAGTCCGCCAGCGATAATAGAACTCCCTAACAGGGCCATTCCTAGAACGGTTCCCCCAGCGATTTTCATAACGCCCTGATAAAAGGAAGCGTCAGGGGAAGGGGGTTGTTTCTTTCCTTGTTGTTGCCGAATGGTACTAGACGACACGATGTTTTTACTTCCTCACTCCGAAAGATTATATAGGAATATCAATAAACAGGTTCTAATCCGTTATTATTTTCTGGTGTTGATATAGTAGCTTACAAGAATTTCGCTAGGAGTCAATCCCTAATCTGTTATATTATGCCTTCTCTTGGGGTAAATTGGGGAACTGGACTCTTTTAAATTTCTGATATTATGGTGATTATTGGCGGTAATATGGGGTTTTACTAAGATTGAAGGGGACAGTTATTTATTTTTTGCCTGTCCCCTCTGTGATCAATTTTTTCTGATCTTATAATGCTCCTGCTGCTGTTTTGTCTAAAACTCCTGACCCTAAATGGGTGGTTAGATTAATGGCTTGTAACACAGGAGAACTATCAATTCCGTTGGGATAGTCAATCACACTGACTCCCCCATTCCCTTGTTTAATGTTCCAAAAATTGGCCGGTTCTAAGCCTAATAAATAGCATAAGATTACTTTATTAATGGCATCGTGAGCGACTACTATTCCTATGGCAGAATCGTTTAAATCACTGTATTTTTTGACCAGTTCCTGCCAACAAGCGATCGCTCGATCCCACACTTGTTGTAAGTTTTCTCCTTCTGGCATTTGGACAGTTTCTGGAGCATCTTTCCATTGTTGTAATAATCCAGGAAAGTCGTTTTCGATTTCAGTTTCTAGTTTTCCTTCCCACAGTCCATGACAAATTTCTTGCAGTTGAGGTTGTAAGTCTAAGGTAATTTCTGGATGATATTGTAGAATAATTTCGGCGGTTTCTTTAGGACGTAATAAGGGACTACTAACCCCAAAGTTTAAGGGAATATCTTTGAGAAAATCGGCAGCTTTTTGTCCTTGTGCTTTCCCATTTTCATTGAGGGGAATATCTCGTATTCCTTGAAATCTTGATTCTCGGTTCCATTGAGTTTCTCCATGACGCACTAATAATAATCTTAATCGGTTATTATCAGATCTTGGCGGTGGAATGGGAATGCCTAAATGAGATGTTTGATTGAGGGATTCAAGCTGAACAGGATCACCCCATGCTCCTGTAAAATTTAAGATGTTAATACCACAATTAGATTGCTGAATTGAATGATAATGAGAAGGTGGAATACCAACAGCATTCATAATTAAACAGCGATTTACACCATTATGAGCCACAATTAAAATGGTCTGATTTTGATGTTGAGAAAGTAGGTTTTTCCAAAAGTCTTCAACCTGTTCATATAAGGAAAGAACCGGAAAATGTTCTCTATTTTCTTCCTCTGAAGAAAGAACCATTTTAAATTCGTGAGGTCGTTCTTTCCAACAAGCGTATTCTGTGGGAAATTTCTCTTTAACTTCCTGTTTAGGTAATTTTTCCCACAAGGGTAAATCTATCTCTAAAAGTTGCTCTGTTGGCAATAAATTTGGGGGTTCGGAGAAACAATTTTGAATGATTTCTGCTGTCTGTTTGGCCCGTTGTAAAGGACTACAATAAATCCCATCAATAGGCAGTAAACTAAGGGTATTTCCCAAAGTTTGAGCATCTTGAATGCCTTTTTCTGTTAATACCGAGTAGTCGGTACGTCCTTGTATTCTCTTTTGAGCATTGTAGCTGCTTTGTCCATGACGCACTATAATAACGCGAGTAGCCAAGATTCCTATCCTCTTTCTATATGAATTCTAGATTACAGGGTCTTGAGACTTTCCGACTATCTAATGTTCCAGTTAATCCTCAAAACCGCTTTAAACTTCATCTCTATTATGACACTTATTAAACCATATTTACATAAAAATATTATACCACAAAGTCAAACTAAATTCAATATCTTATTAATCAGCATATTTGCTATTATTACTCTTTTAGGTATTCTTAATCATGCCATGTGGCGCGATGAGATTAATGGTTGGTTAATCGCTAGAGATAGTGTTTCTCTTTCACAATTTATCCAGAATATTCAATATGAAGGACATCCTATTCTTTGGTATTTTTGCTTATGGATATTGAATCAATTAACTTCTAATCCTATAGCAATGCAGATTTTTCATTGGTTTATTGCTGTTGGCTGTTTTTCTCTTTTTATTTTATTTTCTCCTTTTACTAAACAACAAAAAATATTATTTATTTTCGGTTATTTACCTCTTTATGAATATTCTTTAATAAGTCGCAATTATTCAATCGGTATTTTTTGTATTTTTCTGTTTTGCACTTGTTTTTTTATTCGTCATAAAACCTATATTCCTTTAGCTATTATTTTAGTAATTATGGCTAATACGAATGCTTATTGTTTACTGTTATCTATGGCCTTAGCTTTAACTTTAGCATTTGAATATATCTTTCAATCTTATCTTGCTTATGAAACCAAGGCCAATATCAATAATATTATCTTAGCAATCATAATTTTTAGTATTGGTATTTTGCTGTCAATATTAATGTTAATACCTCCTCAAGATAGCACATTACAAGGAGGTGCAAGTCAATGGATATTAGAGTTTGATTGGAATCGTTTAAATCAAACTATTACTAGAATTTGGCGAAGTTATATTTTAATTTTAATTCCTTCTGACTCTAAACCGTTTGATCTTGTTTTATTTGCTATCCTATCTCTAGGATTATTTGGGTTTTGCATAACAATGTTAATCAGAAAACCTGTTGTTTTATTCTTTTATATTATCGCTAGTTTGCAATTTTTATTATTCACCTATATTAAATTTTTAGGTTCTCAAAGACATTATGGACATTTATATATTATCTTAATAAGTTCTCTATGGCTAAGTAATTACTATAAATCATCAAACTTATTCATCAAATATCTTAATCAACTTCCCCATAAACTCAAACACATATGGTTAAATTGGTTTCGCTTTGTTAATCATTATAAAACTATCTTCATTATGATAATTTTGTGGCTACAATTAATTGCAGGGGGGGTCGCTTTTGGTCGAGATTTATTGACTCCATATTCTGCTAGTCGTGCTACCGCTAATTTTATCAAAGAGAATAATCTTTTTACTAATATTATTGTTGGTAGTGAAGATTTTACCGTCTCTCCTATTAGTGGTTATCTGAATCAAAAAATTTATTATCCTGAAAATCAAAAACTAGGTAGTTATGTTCTTTTTAGTGACCAGAGAAAACTCGTTGAAGATAGGGAAATTTTAGCCCAAATTAGTCAATTAATAACCCCAGAAAATCCCAAGGTTTTACTGATCTTAAACAGAGAGTTACAAGACAAAAGAGATGATCTTAATATTGCTTTTGTCGCTAAGTTTAAGAAAGCCTTTATTTATAACGAAAAATACTATCTTTATCAATTATATAAAAAATCTAATCTTTAAGCATAATGTCTATATTTTCTGCTGATTTAAAATCTAAAAAAACTGATCTAATCTGGTTCTTAATATTCTTACTTGCTGCCTTATTTTTATGGTTAATAAACCTTGGTAATTTACCTCTACGTGATTGGGATGAGGGTTATTATGGAACAGTTGCAAAAGATATGTTTCATAGCGGTAACTGGTTATATCTCACCTATTATAATCAACCTTTTTTACTGAAACCTCCTTTAATTATTTGGTTAATTAATCTTAGTTATAAAATCGGAGGTATTAATGAATTTACCACTAGGTTTCCCTGTGCTTTTTTAACAGCTTGTGGAGTTCCTCTGTTATATTTAGTAAGTAGAAATCTTTTTTATGATCGCCTTCCAGCTATTTTCAGTAGTTTAGTTTATTTAACTTTATTACCTGTGGTTCGTCATGGAAGATTAGCCATGATAGATGGGATAATAAATACCTTTTTTATTGTGGCAATTTTCTGTTTATTAAAATCCCGTAAACAACCTAATTGGGCTATAGGAATTGGAATATCTTTAGGATTAATCGCCTTAAGTAAAGGTATTTTAGCCATTGCTTTAGGTGGTATTATTGTAATTTACTGTTTCTTTGATAATCCTAAATATATAAGCAAAAATTCTGCTTTATGGATAGGATTAATATTAGGATTTTTACCAGTCTTTACTTGGTATATATTACAAATAAATCACTATGGAGAACTCTTTATTGAAGTTCATTTTAAACAACAAAACTTTGATCGTTTGTCAACTTCAGTAGAAGGAAATAAAGGATCAATTTTTTATTATTTTATTGAATTGATTAAATATAGTTTCCCTTGGTTTATTTTTTTGCCAACAGCGTTAAAATGGGCTTGGGAAAAACGACAAGAAAATTGGGCAAAATTAAGTATAATAGGCTTAGGTCTATTTATGGGTATAATTTCGATAATGGCAACTAAATTACCTTGGTATATTATGCCCATTTATCCTTTATTTTCTTTAGTCATTGCTGTTTATTTAGCTAAACTTTACGAGAAGAAAAAATCCTATCCTCAATTTTTAGCCTTTTTGTTATTTATGGGCAGTGGAATAGTGTTAATGGCAGGAATATATTTAGGAATAGAAGAAAACAAAATAAGTTTACTAATTATTACTTTTTCATTGACAATTACATTATTTTCTGCTGCCTGGAAACTGAAAAATAAATCCCCCAATTTTGTTGCTATTTTAGGCATTGGGTTATATATTAATCTTGGGTCATTAATGATGTCTTCAGAGTGGATTTGGGAATTAAATGAATCATTTTCAGTGAAACCCGTTGCTACTTTAATTAGAGAAAATACACCCCCAGGAACTATTATTTATACCTCTTTTCCTTATAGCCGTACTAGCTTAGATTTTTACAGTGATCGCCAAGTTCTGGCTGATAATAAAGATAATTTGCAAAAATTAGCCTCTCAGACATCCTATTTATTATTAGATAAAAATGCTCAAGACAATTTAAGGTTATCTCATGGTAAAATATTAGGAGAAGCAGAAGGATTTATCTTACTTAAAACTTTCCCAGAATCAAAATCATCAAGGAATAAACAATGACGCGAAAACAATTAGTTTTATTAGTATTAACCCTTATTGCCTTAATTCCTGTTCTCTTATCACTCATCGCTAGTATTAATCAACCTCAAATACAAGCCAATTTACAACTATATCAAACTAATTTAGTATTGCAAGCTTCAGAATTTTCTGAGCAAATCTTTCAAGAAAATAATCCCAACGTAAATATTGAGTTAGGAGAAATTATGACGGCTTTAATAGGGAAAAATGTTTCTAAAAATGCCCTAAAACAGTATCAAGAAGCGCGTCAATTATCTCAAAATAATTTAGATAATCTCGAAAATCAATTACAAGTAATTAATCCTAATTATTCTGTTTCAAATACTTTGATTTCTTCTCCAAATCCAAAACAATTAAATGAAAAAATTAATAAACAAAGAGAGGCAATTAATGAATTAGATTTAAAACTAGGAATTTTAGAAGCACAAGAAGGAAATACATCTCAATCATTAACGACTTGGAATAATTTACAGTCAACTTCTCTAAAAAATATCACAGATGTTGTAATTGGATTATGGAGTCCCACTTATCGGATATATCCTGAGTCAGAATTAATCATTAACGATAATTTAAAAGGATGGTTTCGCTATCGAATTTTAAAAGAACTATATCAAATTGAAGATCGTCAATCTGACTTAATTGACTTAAAACAAAAAGAACAACAAATAGCAATTTATTCTTTAAAAAAGTTAATTCTAGTAAGTATTATTCCTCTATTTTTAGGGATAATTGGATTTGGTTTATTTCTATTTCTCATGTTTCAATTAGTTATCAAAAAAGAACAATCAATTTTATTTATTGGTCAAGAACTATCTTGGAAAACTCCCTGGAATTTTGAAACTATTTTACAAGTTTTAATCGTTGGATTTTTCTTTTTTGGGCAAATTGTTCTGCCAGTTTTATTTGGTTTTCTGAACATTGATATAAGTTACCTCAGTTTACGAGGTAAAGCTATCTATGTTTTAGCCAGTTACTTATCTTTAAGTTTAGGAGGTCTTGTTGTTCTTTATATCTCAATAAAACCTTTTTTCCCTTTACCAAAAGATTGGTTTAAATTTGAACTAAATAAAGGGATTGTTTGGGGAATTAGTGGATATTTAGTTGCCTTACCTTTAGTCGTATTAATCTCATTAATTAACCAACAAATTTGGAACGGACAAGGAGGAAGTAATCCTCTCTTATCTCTTGCCTTAGAATCTCAAGATAAAATCGTTTTAGCTATCTTTTATATTACCGCAGCGATCGCCGCTCCTGTTTATGAAGAAATCATGTTTAGAGGCTTTTTATTACCCTCTCTGACTCGTTATGTTCCAGTTTGGGGTGCTATTGTCATCAGCAGTCTAATTTTCGCCCTTGCACATCTAAACTTATCCGAAGTCTTACCCCTAGCAGTGTTAGGAATAGTATTGGGAACCGTTTATACACGCTCACGAAATCTTCTATCATCCATGTTACTCCATAGCCTCTGGAATAGTGGCACATTATTCAGTCTTTTTTTATTAGGAAGTGGCGGCAATTAAGGTTCTACCGAACTTGCCATGTAAAATTAATAAATCAATACAGGCTAAAGCCTTATTCTATAAACACAAAGGCTGTCTACACAGCCTAATTTTAAGCCTGGGTAGCCAGGCTTAGTTTCTATAGCTTAACCCGATCGGGTTAAGCCTGTAATTTGTAATCGTTTTACATCCTACTAAGTTCGGTAGAACCGTAATTAATGCTAAAATTAAATTATAGAAGTCCTAAATCATTTGTGAAAAGTGTCACGCCGCATCTTGCCTGTGAGATTCTATTTTCTGACAAATCAAATAGGATTCCTACTTAATTAGTTAATCCACAAATAGGCCATGAAACTTCAGTTATCATCCCAACAACTCGTTAAATTGTTAGCTACAATTGTTGTCATTGGAGTGAGTATCACTGGAATTATTCTCTTACAGAAATCTCGTATTAAACCACCAGAAGAAATCCTGACCCAAAAAGAATACCAACAACAAGAACAACTTGAAAAAATCCAGCTAGATGTGTTAAAAGGATTTCCCACTTTAGGGTATAATAACTTAATGGCTGACTGGTTGTATTTGCGGTTTATTCAATACTTTGGTGATCAAAACGCTCGTAGACAAACAGGATATGGCCTCAGTCCCGACTATTTTGATTTAATTGTATCGAGAGATCCCTTATTCGTAAATTCTCATTTAAAACTAGCTGTTTCTACTTCACTTTTTGCTGGATACCCACAAAAAACAGTGGAGTTTCTGGGAAAAAGTCTGGAAAAAATTCCCCCGAAATTGGAAGCTCCTGTTTATCCTCCCTATTATCTCTGGATTTATAAAGGAATTGACCAATTATTATTTTTAGGAGACATAGAAGGGGCTAAACATTCTAATACAATGGCGGCAAAATGGGCCGAGACTTACCCAGATGAAGCCAGTCAACGTACTGCTGCCAATAAACGGGAAACCGTTAAATTTTTAGAGAACAATCCTAAGAGCAAAATACCTCAAATTGGTGCCTGGGCGCAAGTTTTATCGGGCGCAGCAGACAAAAAAACTGAAGATCGGGCCTTAGCTGAAATTCAAGCATTAGGAGGTCAAATTATTAGGACTCCTGATGGCAGACTCAATGTCCGAGTCCCAGACAACATTCGATAAATTGTAACAATATGTAACTATTTTACCACTTCCTCAGATCATCTATTAACGAGAGTCTAGCCGTGAGGTAATCTAGATCAGGTGTCTGTTTTAATTATTTGCTTAGGCCATAATCCATGTCCGTCTCTAGTCGCTCCATTCGTATCGGTTCCCGTAAAAGTCAATTAGCCCTGGTACAGACCTATTGGGTGCAAGCAGAACTCCAAGGTCACTATCAAGACCGGCAATTTGACGTAGAAACCATGAGTACCCAAGGGGACAAAATCCTTGATGTTCCTCTAGCTAAGATTGGGGATAAAGGGTTATTTACCAAAGAATTAGAAGTCGCTATGCTCGAAAATCAAGTAGACTTAGCGGTACATTCTCTCAAAGATTTACCCACCAAACTCCCAGACGGTTTAATGCTAGGCTGTGTCACCAAACGAGTAAATCCGGCCGATGCGTTAGTCGTCAATGAAAAACATCGAGATAAACAGTTAGAAACCTTACCTGAAGGGTCTGTTATTGGGACTTCTTCCCTACGTCGCTTAGCTCAACTGCGTCATCACTTCCCCCATTTAAGCTTTAAAGATGTACGGGGCAATGTCAATACCCGATTAGCTAAACTTGATGCAGGGGAATATGATGCCATTATCCTCGCTGTGGCGGGGTTAGAACGCTTAGATATGGCCGACCGTGTTCATCAAGTCATTTCCTCTGATATCTCCCTTCATGCCGTCGGACAAGGGGCTTTAGGGATTGAATGTCGTACAGGGGATCAAGAAATCTTAAATTTACTCAAAGCCTTAGAACACAAACCAACCCGCGATCGCTGTTATGCAGAACGGGCGTTCTTGCGAGAATTAGAAGGGGGTTGTCAAGTTCCCATTGGGGTCAACACCCACATTGAGGGAAATATGTTAAATTTGACGGGTATGGTAGCCAGTCTCGATGGTCAACAAATGTTGAAAAATACAATTAGTGGGCCGTGTGAGGAAGCAGAACAACTTGGCCGAGAACTTGCTATGCAACTGAGGAATTCGGGTGCAGGAGCTATTTTAGCCGAGATTTTTGCTCAAATTGGGCGAGAATAACATTACTGAAGTTGCTCAGAAGTTAATTCATTTATTACCTCTTGAGCGATCACCATACTGAAGCGAATTTGCTCAATTTCGGACAATTCTTGCCAGTCCCCTTGTTTAATGATTGTTCGTCCTCGCATAGCATAAGCTAGAGGACGGGCAAATACTTCTAAATCTTCCTCTGTCCAAGCACTCCAGAGAGGTTTGACACATTCAACCAATTGATTAAGTTGAGATAAATTTTGCCTAAGTAATGCCTGAGCTTTATTGACAATGGTTTCTAACCAACTATCAGGCACGAATTGACCAAATCTCTCTTTTAAGGAAGTTTTCATATCTGAGTTGTCTACGGATGACCAACAGTCATTTAAACGAGAGAAAAACATATCTGCTTGTTCCTCAATTTCTAGGTCATCTAAAGTATTAACCAGGGGAAATTCTGCTTCGAGTTGCTGAAAATAAGCTTCTGCATCAGGGTTGGTGGGGTCCCAATTGTAACTATCTTCCGTTTCGAGTAGAACGTCTAATAAGTTTTCGGTGAGGGGGTCAAGGGAGTCGCCAAATTCTAGGAAAGAAGGGGGTTGGTTAGTCATAAATAAATGTCCTTATGATTAAGAGTGATGGCTCAATACTCTCAGCTACAGAGAATAATTCGCAGTTTCCGTAAAAACTTAATTTTTGTTTTTAATCTTAAAGAGATGGGGCCAAATCAAACAATAATATCTCAGAAACAGGAGAAATTCCTTTATTATTAATAATTTCAACTGAAGAGATGCAAGTCTCATCTGCGGCCGCCAACTCTTGTTAGTCCAATTGAATGATACCACAGGTTACTTAAAATCTCACCTGGTTCTCCCGTATTTATACGTATAAAAAAATCTTATATTTGGTAGGATTTGTTACTTGCGGGGATTATTTTGAGGAAAAACCCATAAGTTTTAATCCGCGCTCTAACCCACCTAGTAAAATATTGTAGCTGATTATACATTTTAATCATAGATACAGAAGAGCTAGAACCCCCACCATAATCATTGATTTGGTGGGAGGTTATTCAATTACCGAATATATTCTTTGAGAATACTATTACGATTAGGATGGCGCAATTTGCGTAAAGCTTTTGCTTCAATTTGACGAATTCTTTCACGGGTAACATTAAAAATTTGCCCGATTTCCTCTAAAGTTTTCATTCGTCCATCATCTAAGCCATAACGTAACCGTAAGACATCCCGTTCTCGTGGACTAAGAGTATCAAGAACATTTTCTAAATCTTCCCGTAAGAGATTTTTCGATACCTCATCTTCTGGAGTTTCTCCATCAGCTTCAATAAAATCCCCCAACCGAGAATCTTCTTCTTTACCGATGGGGGTTTCTAAGGATATGGGTAACTGGGCTGATTTAGCAATGAAGCGTAATTTTTCGATAGTCATCTCCATGCGGTCTGCAATCTCTTCTTCTGTGGGTTTGCGGCGCATTTCTTGAGACAAAATCTTCGTTGTTTTCTTGATGCGAGAGATCGTTTCATACAGATGAACAGGAAGACGAATAGTACGGGATTGATCCGCGATCGCTCTAGTAATAGCTTGACGAATCCACCAAGTGGCGTAAGTTGAGAACTTATAGCCTTTTTCGTGATCAAACTTTTCGGCAGCGCGAATTAACCCTAAAGACCCTTCTTGAATGAGATCTTGGAAAGATAAACCACGATTCATGTATTTTTTGGCAATAGAAACCACCAAACGGAGGTTAGAATGTACCATTTTGTCTTTAGCTCTGCGCCCTAAATACAAACGACGTTTAAATCGGGTGAGATACTCCTTAGATTGTAAGTTCCAATCTTTTTCTGACTCATTAATTATCTCGGTTTTACCGAGATAATTTCTTAATTCAGAACCTTTAGGATCTCTAGATAACTGGAGACGAAGGATTTCTTCGGCATTTTCCCATTGAAAAATCCGTTTAGCCCATTCCGTATCCGTGGGAAATCTGCCCAAAGTTTCAGCGAGATCTTCCTCTCGTATCCGTTCAAGTTTCAGTAAATCAGCAATTTTGCGAGCTAATTCGATTTCTTCTTCGGCCCGCAAGAGTCGAATACGTCCAATTTCTTGCAGATAAACCCGAATTGAATCCTCGGTGTAAGGTTTCTTCTTAGTTTGATCACGACGACGAGAAGCAGCGAGTTTGCGAGTTTTTTTCTCGCCTGGTTCTGTTATTACCTCATCGAGGTTCTCCTCGATGCCTAAGTCTATATCTTCCTCTTCGAGATCAAACAATATTATGTCCATCTGAGGCTCATCCAGGGTTAATAGGTCATTAGCCTGCGTCATGCCGTTTTCCTCTTGCTCCTTCAGTGCAAAACTAGAAGTTAGGTTTGATTGTTGATTGAGTTAATTCTAATGAGTCTAACTCGATAATTTTTGGGATGAATTCCTGGTTTCTAGAGGGAAATAGAGTTAGTCGCATTAATTTTGACCTAAGTTCTTATAATCCCAACCATGAATTACGGATCATCCCCTAGGGAAAGCTCCCTAAGAAAAGTTACGGGTCAAGAAAATTGAAGACCTCTCCGATTGTAGCCTCGATTACAAAAAATCGGGTACACTTTTTGATTTAATTGCATAGGATTCTCGAAATCTTTGGGAATGGGATCTGGTACCTCGGCAATAATTTCCATAGGACTCGTCTGCTTAAAACACATCGAAAATACTCCTAATTAAGTTGTCTAACTGCTTTTACTCTGTTCAACCTATTGAGAAAAGTCTCATTACCCAGACAAAAGTATTAGTAGCGAAAAACAACTAAAGTTAAGGCACAATGCAGTCCGTACCCAGCACAAACTGGGTTAGACTAGCTAACATTCCCTAAAATAAGGGAAACCGCCCTTAATGGTGGTTCAATTGTTAGGGATTGTATTTAATGGTACTCAGTAATTTAGCTGTATCCATCCTCACACATCGCTCATTATTACCCCAAAAGTGGAGTACGCTGGTTCTTGGTGAGAGACAAGAATTAGTGGTTTTACTTATACGTTAGCAAAGTTTTTCATATATCGATCAATTCAAGGTTAATAACCTTTAGTCAATATCAAAGTTTGATGACCCGAATTTAGACACTAAGACCGAAGATCATCTAATTTTTATGCATAAACCACCAAAATGTATTATGATTTGTCAACATTCTTCTTGTCAGGCGGCAGGTTCCGAAAAAGTGTTATTTGCGTTTCAGGTAGGGAATTTACCTCCTAATACAATAGTAATGTCTACGGGATGCCAGGGACAGTGTAGTAGTGGCCCAACGGTACGAATTTTACCGGAGGAAACCTGGTATTGTCGAGTAAAAGTGACAGATATTCCCGCCATTGTTGAAGAACATTTAAAGCAAGGAAAGCCCATTAAAGATAAATTTAATCCGCGTATACATCAATTTGATTTTGATGATACTTAGTGTTAACTCCAATCATCAAAGGGATGAAAATAACTATCTAATAAACCTGTAAATAAAGCATCTAATTTATGAGTTGAATATTGGGGTTTAATTAATAGATATTTAGCCTCAATAAAATACTGTTTAATTCTTGACAAGGAAAAGCCTTCTAATGGTTGGGGACGGGCAGTTATTTGAGGAGTTCCCAGAGACAGAACATTCAACCAAACGTCTAAACTAACAGGTAATTGAGTCGTTAAACGAAACTTAATTTTATTCTCTGATAAAGACTCTACATAAGTAGAATTGAGAAAGGGTTGATATTGAGAAGCGTTGGAAGTTAACTGTTGAATAAACCCTAAACTAACACCTTTCATTAAGTGTCGGACAGGTTCCGCTTGTACTCCCATTATTTCTCGAACTAAAGTATTTTGTCCCATCGCACTATCACTATTACTAATATCTGTGACACTCATATGAGTTGCACCTAAAGCAACAATGAGATATTTATCTCCAGATAGTTGTTTAAAAGGTTGTAATTGATGGGAAATAATCGGAGTAATTCCATCATCAGAAGATGATAAAATCAAAGTGGGTATTTTAACTTGAGAAAGATTATTACCAAATAATTGACCAATAATAGGATTGATAGCAATCACTTGTTTAATACGCTGATCTTTAAACTTTCTTTCACTATAAGGTAACTCAGCCGCAGCGCATTGTAACCAGTCGGCAGGAGAACGTCCTAATGGTAGATTTTCGTCACAAAAACGACGTAAATTTTTAAGATCTAAGGTTGCACCGGCTAAAGCTAAGGCAGTATATCCGCCAAAAGAATGACCAATTATACTAACTTTTTCGGTATTAAATTTTCCATTTAATGGGGAATCTTCTTGATTTAATAAACCTAATTGAGTTAAAATAAAACTAATATCTTGGGGACGATTAATAAATTCATCCGGGGGTAAAATTTGACTTAATTTTAAACCCGCAGCCGTTTTTACTAAAGCATGAATATCACTTCCTGGATGTTCCACAGAGACAACTGTTAAACCATAAGAAGCTAAATGACGGCCCAAATAACGCAAGAATTTTCTATCTGCTGCAAACCCATGAGACATTACCACTAAAGGCCCTTGAGTTTTTTTAGCATAATAAACATCAACTGTAATTTTTCTTTGGCGACTGGTATCATTAAAAATTAAAGTATCTGTAACAATTGTCTCTTGACCAGGAACAGTCGGATCAAAGTTAGGAGAAATAACAGGAGGTGAAGTTGATTTTAAAGCATCGGCTAAATGAGGAACTAATAATTGACTTTGTAAAAAAGAACCATTGAGTTGAACTGCTAAGTTTGCTGCTTGGGAAAGATCAACCGTTAGACTTTCTTGAGGATAAACTCGAACAAAATTGATAAGACTTAATTGACTTGTTTGTTGTAGGAGTAATTTTAAAGCTTGTTTGAGTTGTTGGGAGTTACTTTCAGGTAAAGCACTATTAATTTGTTTGAGTAATTTATCACCATCTCCATTCTTAAAAAGATCGGCTAAAAATTGTTCAGCAATGAGGGGATCAATATTAAAATGTTGTGATAAAATTTGCTTAACTTCAGGTGTGAATAAAAAACTATAGGGTTTAAGATTTGTCGATAATTCTCCTGTATTAGCAAATTTTTCTAATTCATCAACTGTAACCGTCTGTTGTAGTGGACCTAAACGTAAAATTAAGCGTTCGGCGGCGGATACAGGAGAACTTAAAAAGCCAACAGATAATAAAATAGTCGATAAACTACTAATTAATTTGATGATTAAGGGTGAGGACTTTAGGAAAGGTTTCATGGCTGCAAATTCAAAAGAATAGATAGCTATTATTGCCCCACACTGATAGATTAAAGAGATTGAATGGGGTCATTTGTTAATAGTATTCCCCATCAGACGAGATAAGTTAACAGGGTATTGATCTAATTTAACAGAGGAATCTTTTTAATGTGGGTCAATCATGGCACAATAACAGTTATGTCCTTATCCAACATTAAGAGTTAACCATAATGCTAGAAGTTCCTAATACCTTAGAAGAAGCCGTTAATCAAGCTAAACAAGCCGCTAAACTCGCTCTAAAAGCGGGAGTTAGTCCCCTGCAAATTGAATTAGTTATCCCTGAAATTGCACTACAAGCTCAATCTTTAGCCTTAGAATTTGTTAGTCTGTTTGAAGGAGACGAATCAGGCTTAAAAGTGCTTTTCCCTGATACGGGGGCCGCTGCTTTGGCCCGACGAGACTGGGGAGAGACTGCTTTTAAGGTAAGTGACTTAGGCAGTCGTTTTACTTCCATTGAGATGAAAATTTCCGATGATGATCAAGCATTTTTAGTAGTTTGTCCCTCATCCGTAGAAGTGGGTATTGTGGAAAAACTTTGTAATTTAGCCGGCGATCGCCCTGTGGTTTTGCTCATTCCACAACTAGAGGATGTTTCAATTGTAGGCATTGGTTATGCAGCCCGTCAACTGCGGGAACGGTTCCTTAATACTCTACAATCAGTTTACTATTTTCGACCCCTAGAAGGAGTCGTCGTTTTGCGTTCTTATCCTTCTCAATGGCAGGTTTATTTAGAGACAGAAAACGGCTATCAATTTATTGCTGAAGCATCAGAAAAACCCGCCGGAGAACCTCTTGAATTATTAATAGCTAATACTCTTAAAGGGGATGAAGAAAAAAGTAATAATGCAACGGCAAAAAAATCAGGTTTGTTCACAAGTATGCAGCGTTTTTTACGAGCATTGAGTCAATAATTAACTGACTTATACTGTAATCAATATCACTGTTAGTTGTCTATTACACTATTTATTATTTATGTTTTCTGTTCAACAAGCTCAATCAATTATTCTTGATTCAGTACAGCCCTTAAAAACGACAGAAACGGTTACTTTAAATGAATCTGTCGGGCGTATTTTAGCTGAATTAGTCACCAGTAATTTGGATTTTCCTTATTGGGATAATTCAGCTATGGATGGTTATGGAGTTAAGTTTGATGATGTGGTCAACTGTAGCCCAGAAAATCCTATTACTTTAAAGATAATAGAAGAAATTCCGGCTGGAGTAAAACCAAAAAAAATTGTTCAATCTGGGCAAGCTTGTCGTATTTTTACTGGAGCGATGTTACCTTCAGGGGCAGATACTATTATTATACAAGAAAATACGCAAAAAATTGATGATAAAGTCTTGATTTTATTGCCCCCAAAATTTCCCAAGGCTTTTGTTAGACATCAAGGAGATTTTTATCAAGCAGGTCATGCTTTGTTAACTCCTGGTATTAGAATTAATGCTTCTGAAATTGCTGTTTTAGCAACTGCCCAATGTCCTCAAGTTAAGGTTTATTGTCGTCCTCGTGTGGCTATTTTTTCAACAGGAAATGAATTAATTTTGCCTTCTGAATCTTTACAACCTGGACAAATTGTTGATTCTAATCAATATGCTTTAGGAGCATTTGTTCAACGTCAAGGAGCAATTTCTATTCAATTAGGCATTGTTTCTGATAACATAGAAAGGCTCGAAGAAAAAATTAGTTTAGCTATTAATTCTGCTGATTTTGTCTTATCAACTGGTGGAGTTTCTGTAGGAGAATATGATTATATAGAACAAATTTTAAGTGAATTAGGGGGAGAAATTCTTATTAGAAGTATTGCGATTCAACCAGGAAAACCTTTAACTGTTGCAAAGTTTAGTAATGGATGTATTTATTTTGGAATTCCGGGAAATCCTGTCTCAGCTTTAGTTAGTTGTTGGCGGTTTGTTCAACCTGCTTTAAAGAAATTATCTGGGTTAAAAAAATCTTGGAAACCTAATTTTATTAAAGCAAAATCTTGTCAATTATTAGAGTCAAAAGGACAAAGAGAAACTTATATTTGGGGACAGTTAAAGTTAGTTGATGGTGAATACGAATTTGAATTAGCAGGAGGAAGTCAAAATTCAGCTAATTTAATTAATCTTGCTATGACGAATGCTTTAGCTATTTTACCTGTGGGAACAACTATGATTAATGCTGGTGAGTCAGTTTTGACGATGTTAATTGATTGTTAATCAGAACAAAAGCCAGGGCGGGTTTATTCAATTTTTTTGTGAGAATCATAACTCCTGGAAAAAACCCGCCCCTACAAAAACCCGCCCCTACAAATTTTATGTAATTAATATTGAACTATTAATTTGCCCAGTTTTTAAGACGGGTATTTGTTCTAAAGGAACTGTAAATGTCACCGTTGAACCGAGTCCTTCTCCCATACTATAAAACTCGACTTGTCCCCCCATTGCTTCAACTAACTTTTGGGAAATTGCTAACCCCAACCCAGTCCCTCCATAAGCTTTACTATGGGAACCATCTACTTGTACAAATTTTTCAAATAATTTAGCTTGTTTTTCTAAAGATACCCCAATTCCTGTATCAGCAACGCTCACTTTAACGATGCCAGAAAACTCCTGATTATCAAAATAAACTTTCTTTTTAACAATTTCAGCACTGAGAAAAATACCCCCTTCATGGGTAAATTTAATGGCATTACTGACTAAATTAAGCATCACTTGTAACAACCTTTGATAGTTACCATAAACAACAATAGGGGTTAAAGTAGCAGGAAGTTTACTCTTTAAACTCAAGTTTTTTCGTTGCGCTTGGGGAACAATAAAATTATCAATAGCTTGGAATAATTCACTTAACTCAACTGGCCCCAATTCTAGATCCATTTTGCCCGCTTCTATTTTGGCAATATCGAGAATATCATTGATTAAATTAAGCAAATGTAAAGCAGATTTATGAGCTTCTTCGAGAAATTCTTGTTGTTCTTCGGCATCATCAGCCATCCCATCTAGTATCAATTTTAGAAAGCCAATAATACCGTTAAGAGGTGTTCTTAATTCATGGGTTGTACTAGCTAAAAATTCACTTTTGAGACGAGATGCTTCTTCTGCTGCTAAGGTCGCTTCTGCTAACTCTTGATAAAGGGTAGCATGGGCGATCGCTGTTCCCACCTGATCTGCTAATTCTTGAATTAATTCAATTTCGGCAGGTCGCCAATGACGACGGCGATCGCACTGTTGTAAACAGATTAAGCCATTGCGTTGATTTTGATAAAAAGTAGATACAATCAAGACAGTCTGACTATTAAAAGAATCTTCCTTTAATTGTTCAACTATTACGGGTTCTCGCTGTGTTAAAGCTTTTTCCCAATAAGGTTCAGCTTTAGGGTCAAAACGATAGCCTAATAGAGAGTTACCGCAAGCTTGAGAATATTCAGCCTTAATATCAATATACTCTTGGTCAGGTGCCACAGAAATCATTAAACATCGACTAACTTGTAATGCTTCCCCTAAACTTTCTGCGGTTTGTTGCCAAATGGTTTCTAAATTTAGGGTACGACGGATTTTTCGTGCAATTTTAGTCAGTAATTTTTGATAGGGATCAGGATGAGTCGGTAAAGCAGAGTCATTAATTAGGAGAATATCTGTGTCAGTTAAAAGATGACCCATGACTAGGACGGTGTTAGGCTGTCCCTGTCGGGGTAAAATGGGGCTAATGACCAATTCTAAAGGAAAGGATTGGTTTTGGTACTGAAACAAACAATGACATTGTTCAGGAATACGTCTTTCTAAAACGCGCTGAAGTCTCTCGTAATAAGTATCATAAGAGGTAGGGGTCAAAGTTTGTTGAGGAAAAGAACCGATAATATTTTCAGCCCTTACACCAAATTTGTCCCCTAACTCCCAATAAAAAAATAAATATTGACCTGAACTGTCTTGAGTAAATACTAATTCTGCTTTTACAGTTTGCCACAGGGAGTTGTCAGAGGTATGGTTGACTAACATCCCATTATTTTGTCGATGAAGCTTATGTATATTAACCAGAGAACTCATAGATTAGTATGGGAAATAGAGGAGGATGGTTTAGCATCAGATAAAAAAATTTAGGGTAAGTTGTTCACTTTTATACCCTATAAGATTAAGATTCCCTAAAATCCTGAGAAATTATCTAACCCATGAGTTCAATTGTTAAATTTTTGTAAAGTTAGTCATTCCACTCTCCTCTTGGAGGTAGAGGAGGGTTTCGTCTAAAAGTCCGAGTGAGATCATCATCTGTGTCCGTTTCTCCTTGAAGCCATTGTTTAATGGCTGTCTCAATAATTCGACTCGGATCGTTGGTCAGATGTTTGAGTTGTTCTAGGAGATCACCATCGAGGTGTATGGAGATCTCCACTTTTTCTGTCCCGTGCTGAGTAGATACCGCCTTGTCGTTCATATGTGCCTTTGGGTCGTTCTCTTTACTATTGTACAGGTAAGTGAATTCTCTAACGGAGACTAACACAAATCAAAGGGATTTCCTGACATTAGATTAAAGGACTAACAAAGCTCTGATTATAAACAAAAATGGCGTTGCTGATTAATGGTATGATTTTTATTTCGCGCAAAGACACAAAGAATGGTTATTTCATACTCTGATTGCTGCAACGCCAGAAAAATTAGTTAATTTCAGCAAAAAAAGATGTCACAAGAAAGCCTAACTCAAGAAATCACTAATTTCCCTTCATCTGAGACAGAATGGGAAGAAATGCCTGAACCGGATATTAGCAATATTATTACTGAAGATGATAAGCCTGTGGATAATTTAATCTCGGAAAAACAACAGCGTTTATTAACGGTTTGTTTGTATAGTTCTTTAAAGCGGGATATTCCTTTTTTAGCAACTGTTAATGTGGGTTTATTCTATGGTGCAAAACAGCCACCTTTAGTCCCTGATGTTCTTTTAAGTTTTGGTATTAGTGTTCCTGATGATTGGTCACAAAAGAAAAATCGCTCCTATTTTACCTGGAATTTTGGCAAACCTCCTGAAGTTGCTATCGAAATTGTTTCTAATAAGATTGGTAACGAATTAAATAGTAAATTAACTAATTATGCTAATGCAGGAGTCGCTTATTATGTAGTTTTTGATCCACTTTATTGTTTAGGAGAGAGACTATTATATGTTCATGAATTGCGAGGGATGCGTTATCATTTACTTAATGATTATTGGATGGAAAATATTGAACTAGGTTTAATTTTTTGGCAGGGAAAATTTGAAGATAAGGAATATTATTGGTTAAGATGGTGCGATAAAAGTAGCAATATTTTCTTAACAGGAGATGAAATTGCAGAACAAGAAAAACAACGGGCTGAATATGAAAAACAACGGGCTGAATATGAAAAACAACGGGCTGAACAAGAAAAACAACGGGCTGAACAAGAAAAACAACGGGCTGATAGATTAGCAGAAATTCTTCGTTCACAAGGTATTGATCCTGATCAAATCTAAATAATAAATCAATTCTTTGATCAGATAATCTAGTATAGTAGGATGGGTTGTTAACTCATCCTACTATATTTAACATTAGAATTTCTCCATCTAAGTAGAGAAACTGGTTCAGAACTTAATTACTACACTAAACGGGAAACTATGTGGGCTTTTTTCAAAATGAGAATTGCTGTATAAGCACTTTTCTGACTAAATTTAATCATGTTTAGCCAATTTATTAATAAGTAATAGACCATACAGGAACAGTTGAGAGATATTAATCGTCACTTTCTTAACCCTAAAAGTTAGAGTACCATTGTTTTGATTGTTCAATTACAAAAAATGCTATATTGTGTAGGCTAATTAAGTAGGTGGTCATAATTAAAGTCACAATAGAAAAGTTCGTAGTGAGGGCTTGAGCATCGTCTTCTACAAACTTTTCAAGCCCTTTAGGCAACCTACTACAAAAATTCGTGTATTTATGACCATCAACTTAATAAATTAGACCTAAAGTTTAGTATTGTTGAGTCAATCTTGTTGATATAGCTAAACCAATTATTTTTATGTCATTTAACCTATCTTTTCCTCTCATCTCGACCTCACAAACTTCTGATGACGAACATATAAAAAATACCTCTCATATTACTATTATTGGTGGAGGTTTTACAGGATTAACTGCTGCTTACGAATTAACCCGTCAAGGATTCAGAGTTACTGTATTAGAAAGGGATTCAGAAGTAGGAGGATTAGCGGGAAGTTTTCAAGTAAATGGGGAAAAATTAGAGAAATTTTATCATCATTGGTTTACAAATGATCAGCACGTCATGAATTTAGTTAAAGAACTAGAAGCTGAAGATCAGGTAGTTTATAGACCCACTCGTACAGGCATTTATTATGCTAACAATTTCTTCAAATTAAGTTCCCCCTTAGACTTATTAAATTTTAAACCATTAAATTGGTTTAATCGCATTCGTTTGGGATTATTTGCACTGTGGGCCCGTCGCATCAAAAATTGGCAAAAATTAGAATCTTTAACCGCTAAAGAATGGTTATTAACAGTTTGTGGAAAACAAGTTTATCAAGTCGTTTGGGAACCTTTATTACGGGGTAAATTTGGCCCTTTTGCTGAGACAGTTTCAGCTGTTTGGTTTTGGAATAAAGTAAAACTAAGAGGAGGAAGTCGGGCCAAAGATGGAGCAGAAATGTTAGCTTATTATCGGGGTGGATTTGCCGCTTTAGCCCAACGTTTAGCCGATAGTATTGCTTTTCGTGGTGGAGAAATCAAAACAAATACAACCGTAGAAGGATTAATAGTAAAAAACGGACGAGTCATCGGGGTAAAAACTGCTAATGAAATGATTGAAACTGATGCGGTTATTGCCACTCCTGCTTTACCCATTATTGCAGATTTAATTGATCCTTATGTTCCTCCAGAATACAGCGATAAACTCCGGCAAATTCAATATTTAGCTAACGTTTGTTTAGTATTACAATTAAATCAAAGTCTTTCTAAAACTTATTGGTTGAATGTTAATGATCCTAATTTCCCTTTTGTTGGGGTGATTGAACATACCAATTTTGAACCGAAGGAAACTTATGGAGGCAGACATATTGTTTATTTATCTAAATATTTACCAGAAACCGAAGAACTTTATCAAATGAATGATCAAGAAGCATTAAATTATGCTATTCCTTATATTCAGCGTATGTTTCCTGAGTTTAGCCGTGACTGGATTATTGATTATCATTTCTGGCGCGCCCATTATTCTCAACCCATTGTTGTTCGTCATTACAGTCAGTTAATTCCGAAAAGTACAACTCCGTTAAACGGCTTTTATGTTTCGACAATGGCGCAAATTTATCCTGAAGATAGGGGAACTAATTATGCTATTCGTGAAGGCAAAAAAATTGCTAATGTATTAACAAAAAACTTGAAAAAATAATTGTTTAAACTGCTAGTAAATTATGTCAACTCCTCTCATTAGTTTTTTATTGGGTACTGTTCTATTAATATTAAGTTGTTTAGTTTATAATGGTCATTATATTTTCAAGAGAATCCCTATTATTTTTGAGTTAAGAGGAGAAAAAATATTTGCTTTAGGAACTAGCTTGATTTCCTTATCTTTAATATTAGGTATATTTAGACAACTTAACTATCTTGATCCTTCTTTTGTTAAGTTAATACGATTATTGCTAGGGATTAGTGGTGTAGGGTTAATTAGTTTATTTTTGATCAAAAAACGACAAATATTAGACTCATTAGAACAGTGGATTTTTCCGATTAAGGTTTATCTAAATTCTTCTAAAAAGATTTCTTTAATTCATACAATTGGTTCCCTAATTATTATCTATTTTGTTATATTAGCTATCTTTTTATATTTCGGCGATCGCGTTGGATGGGAAGGGGATGACGTAGACCAAATTGAAGGGTTTCTCAACTTTTCTTATAAAGGAAAAGACTTAGTTTATCGATATTATTGGCAACCCTTAGCATATCAACTTAATTTTACTATTTATGGTTTGATTCATAACCCTAAAATATTCTTTATATTACCGCAAATTTTTGGGGCAGCTAATATTTGTATTTTATTATTTAGTCTATATATTTTCTCTGAAAAACGACTCAATTGGATTTTATGTTTTTCATTTTTAATTGTTTTTCCAGAAATTTTATTTTGTAGTCTTTATTATAATTCAACTGTTTTTGCCATGACAGCAATGTCATTTGCGTTGCTCTTTTTATTTGGGCAAAAAAGCCCTATACAAGCTATTGATTTATGGAATAATATTAGATATTTTATTTTAGGAATTACAATTACATCAGCACTTTTTATAAGATTTGATTTTGTTCTTTCTTTACCATTAATCTGGTGTTTAATGCTACTGGATAAATCCTTAAAATCAAGGATTAAAGCTTATTTAACTTATAGCATAACTAGCTTAAGTTTATTAATGGTTTTCTGGCTAACTGATATTTTTAACCCACAACAATTAATCGGTATCGCTAAAAGTCATGAAGTTGGGGCTGCCTCTTGGACAATGCAAGAATCTTTTGCTAGTTTATATACGATAACTAATATAACCATCTGGATAGTTTTAATTATTTCCTTAATTTATTTTGTTGTCTCAAAAATAAAAGATAAAAACTGGAAAGCTTTTTTATTAATTGGATCTACATTACCCATACTTTATCCTATTCACACTCTAACCAGTCCCAAATATCTTATTCCTGGTATTATTTTTCTTCCTTTTGTTTTAGCTAAAATTACATTATGGCTCAAGAAAAAAGTAACAAGACAAAATTTTCAAGCCATAACATTAGGATTTATTGCCCTAAGTTTTTGGCTACAATTTATCTCAATTCAAATAGATCCCAAAATTCCCTACTTACAAATAACCTCTGAACCTCATGCAATACATCTTACCACTACCCATGATGGAACAAGAGTTTCAGGCGCATATCTTGAAGGATATAATCAAGTTCGTAAAGCACAAACTAATAGTATTCATCCACCAATTAGGTTTGCTCGCAAAATGGCAGAAGCGATATTAGCCCTCAATAAAAATGTGACTGTAGTTTATGAAGATAAACCGGATACAATTGGTAATGAACCCTGGATTTTGACTTTTAGTAGTATGTATCTTGAATTGGAAGGATATCAAGTTAAATATTATGATAGACAAGCAAAAATGGTATTACTTAAAAACGAAAAAACTGTTAAAATGGAAAAAGTTAATGAAGCAGAATATGCAAATTATAACAATGGAGATCAAGGTAATAAATTTATTATTAAAGTTCCTACTGTCAGTCATCAAGATCCCCAAGCATTCAAAAAATTCTTTGAGGATTTTTATAACGTTCTAGATAAAATTGAATTCCATAGTTAAAATATTAGCTGATGAAATAATTATTTTAATATCATTTATTATCAAAATACTTCAATTTATGCTATTATATAAACAATGGATTAAGTAATTTAATAATCTCAACTAAAATAGTGTTTTTTTATTAGGAGAATTATGGGCAAAATTAAAAATTGGATTAAAAATATACGCAGACGCAGTTTAGGATTATTAGAGATTGAAAATATGATTAATAAATCTCTATCAGATACCCATAATTTAATTAGCAATGTTCAACAAGCTAATAATCACTTAGAATCTTTAATACAAACATTAAAATCTTCTATTGAGAGTAACCAACAAGCGATTGTTGATATTGAAAAATCTCTCAATATTTTATCTTCTCCAGATCAACTAATTCCTCGACTTAATTCCTACACAGGAAAATACTATATAGGATTAGAATATCCACCATCTAGAGACTATCGATCTCGGTGGGGTTATACGAAACCCCTCCATGAGGGTTTAAGTAAAATTTTCCAAAAGAATTTTGAAGATAATTGTCAAACTCTCCATAAATTAGTAACCTACAAACCATTTTTTGAGAAAATTAATCTCCATTTTTCTCATGAAAAGCCAGGAGAACCTGGATGGTTGAAAACCGCCCTCAATGCTCTTGATACAGCTTTAATTTATTATTTTATTGCTGATGTCAAACCTAAAAAATATTTAGAAATAGGTTCTGGTGTTAGTACCTTATTCGTAGCGAGAGCTATTAAGGATCATAATTTAGACACTTCAATTATGTCAATTGATCCTGATCCTCGTGCTGAAGTGGATGCAGTGTGTGATCAGGTTATTCGCGCTGGGTTAGAAACTTGTGATTTAAGTATTTTTTCTGAGTTAGAACCAGGAGATATTTTATTCCTAGATGGTAGTCATCGTGCTTTTATGAATTCAGATGTTACTGTCTTTATGATGGATGTTTTACCTCTGCTAAAACCAGGAGTAATTATCGGAGTTCATGATATTGTCTTACCCTATGATTATCCTGATAGTTTCAAAAATTGGTATTGGAACGAACAATATCTTTTCGGCGTATATTTGTTAGCAGCATCTGAGAAAATAAAAATCTTAATGCCAACTAAATATATGTCATGTTGGACTGAATTAGAGTCAGCTTTTTCTCCTATTTTAGAAACCTGGGAAGAAGATAAAAATGTTTGGTTAGACGGTGGTTCTTTATGGTTTACTCATTTAGAAAATAATGAATAAAAACCCTTTTTTATTCTAAAACAAAAATTATAAATTAGGAGAGAATAATTGCCTTGAATACTATATGTCGCGTCTGTGATTCCACTAACTTAGAATTAGCCATTGATTTAGGACACCAACCCTGGTGTAATCACTTCTTAAAATCAGAAGAAGTCGGACAAGAACCTTTTTATCCTTTAAAAGTTCTCTACTGTCATGATTGCGGGACAGTTCAACTAGATTATACTGTCAAAAAAGAAATCATGTTTGGGGATCATACCTATCTTTCTGGAGTGACAAAATCCTTAAGTGAACACTTTAAAAATGTTGCTCATGAAGTTGATAATCGCTTCTTTAAAAATACCCCTAATAAATCAGTTTTAGATATTGGTTCTAATGATGGGACTCAATTAAAACATTTTCAAGAATTGGGCTATGATGTTTTAGGGGTAGAATCATCCACAACAACCGCAAAAATTGCCACTGATGCGGGAGTTCCTACTCTCAATGATTTCTTTAATTTAGAAGTAGTTAAACGTCTAAATCGTAAATTTCATGCTATTAACGCAGCCGGAGTATTTTTCCATCTAGAAGAATTACATTCAGTCACAGAAGGCATTCGAGAAGCGTTAGAAAATGATGGAGTTTTTGTGGTACAATTCCTTTATATGAAGCGAATTGTGGATAATCTTGCCTTTGATCAGATTTACCATGAGCATCTATTATATTACAATCTAAACACCATTGAAGTGTTACTTAATCGTCATGGTTTATCCATGTTTGATGCTTATTTATCGCCCATTCATGGCGGTTCAATTATTGGATTTGTTACTCATAAAGGACAAAAAGAACCTAGCGATCGCCTTTTAAAAATGCGTCAAGCAGAAATGGATGAAAAAAGTAATGATTTATCTACTTATTTAAACTTTGCCAAACGCATTGAACAGATGAAAATAGATAATCTCAATTACTTAGATGCGGCAAAAAAAGAAGGTAAAATTATCTGGGGATTTGGCGCACCTGTTAAGGGAAATACTCTGTTAAATTACTTTGGAATCGGCACTCAATACCTTGATTACTTAGTTGAAAAAAATGAATTAAGACGAGGACTTTATTCACCAGGAATGCATATTCCGATTATTATTGAAAAGGAATTAATCGATCTTCCTGACATTTACTATGTTCTAGCTTGGAACTTCAAAAAAGAAATTCTAACTAATAATCAACATCTCATTGATCAAAAAATTGAGTTTTATTTCCCAGTTAATCCCCAAGATATTTAATATATGTCTGATGTCAACAAAACCAATATCAATATTAAGTAGGTTGGGTTGAGGAACGAAACCCAACAATGTACTAAGTAGATTGGGTTGAGGAACGAAACCCAACACAGTAATACCAGTTGTTCAAAATCCGACTACAGATGCGGATGGTGTAGGGGTCAACGGCCGTCATTGGTGTCAACTTAAGGCGAAACTTGACGGGGTGCAAGCTTTCTCACTATCCCACCCACACCCTGCCAAGGGTGGGGTTAACTGTACAAAGCCTGTCTACACAGGCTAATATTACAGTAAAGTCTGCGCTCGTCGGACTTTGTTGGTATAGCCACAGGCTTTAGCCTGTCGGCGTTTGGGACTAAATTAGTACCAAAGATTTATGTCCGACTACTTAGAGGATTTTTGTTGGGTTTCACTATCGTTCAACCCAACCTACACATGATCGATTAAAATCAGGATATCAGGCATTTTAATAATAATTTTTGTTGAAAACAACTTCTTCCCATCGTTCTAATTATCGTCTCTTAGGACAAATAGGCCAAGGGCAATTTGGTCGTGTTTATTGTGCAATTCATCGTAAAACAGGGAATTTAGTCGCCCTTAAAGATCTCAATGACAAACGGTTTCCGACGAACAAATTTTTGCGGGAATTCGCCTATCTTATCCGTTTACGTCACCCGAATATTGTCTCTTGTCACGCTATTGAATATCATCCCCAAGGACGTTATTTAGTGATGGATTATTGTGAAGGGGGAACCCTACGAGATTTAATGGAATCAGAAGCAAATCTTAGTTTAGGGTTGCGTCTTAAATTAATTACCGATATCTTATTAGGATTAGAACACGCTCACGAAAATCGTATTATTCATTGTGATATTAAACCAGAAAATATTCTCCTAAGTTTAACTAATAATAGCTGGATAGCTCGAATTACAGATTTTGGAATTTCTAGATTTAGTGAAGAACAAAATATTTCAAGTCAAGGACAAGGATATACGGGATCACCTGCTTATATGTCCCCAGAACGATATTATGGCAAGTATTCTTATCCTTGTGATATTTATTCGGTGGGGATTATTTTTTATGAATTAATGGTAGGAGAACGTCCCTTTTCTGGACTTCCTGGCGATTTAATGACCGCTCATCTCAATCAACGTATTACTATACCTGATTCGGTTCCTACTCCCCTACATTCTATCATTACTAAAGCCTTAGAAAAATTACCTCAACGGCGTTTTACTTCTGCCAAAGAAATGTTAACATCATTGCAGTTAGCAATAGATAAACTTGGCGATCAAATTTCTACATCCTGGTTATTATCTCCTCCTTCTTTTCCAGAAATTTCCTCTGATATTACTTTAGTTAAGCAAGAATCTCTTAATGCAGCGATCACTCATTTAGGGGTAGACTCTCAATATCTTTATTCTTCGACAAGCGATCGTTTATCTTGTCAAACTTATTTTGATTCAACTTTAAGGGGTGATCCCATACAACAATGGCAAATATCTCTTTCTGAGCCTATTATAGAAATGAATTTGCGTAATTCATGCTGTTTTGTTTTAACGCGATCGCTAACTTCTTCAGTTCCACAATATACTTTTTATCAATTTTCTCCGATTATTAACCTAAGTAATCTTACAAATTATAGAATTTCTCCGACGCTTTTTGCTCATGATTGCATTAGTGCTATCGATTTACATAGTCATTGGTTAGCATTAGTTTGTTCCTCTCAATATCAAGATATATCTACTCGTTTTCAACTGTTTAAATTGCCAGATTTTTTTCCTATTTATACCTCTATTCCTTGTCCCTTACCATCTCAAATAGTTCCTTTAGATCGTCGTTATGGATTAGCTCTTTTTCCTCGTCAATCTCAAGAAAATCAACGCACTTTTTTATATTTATTTCATCGTCGAGGTCGTTATATTAAAAAATTTTCTTTTCCCTTATTTGTATCTTCTTTAATTCCTAATTATAGTTCAGGTTATGAGTTTTTTAGCATTGAAACAAATCAACCAATGAGCGGTATTATTATTAAGTTTAAACCGCTAAAAGTGACTCGTATTCCCCTCAATATTAACCCTACATTTATTATCGCTCAAAAATGGGGATACGGGTTAGGAAATGAGGAAGGAAAAGTTATTTTTTTAGATCGAGATGGGTTTCAAATAGGATATCTTGAACTTTCAAAAACGATCACAGCTATGGCAGGATTTGGTGAAACAGGCTTGTTAATAGCTACTTTTGATAAAGAAAAAGGAGAGCTTTTTAGATTTGATTTAGCTAATTTAATTAGTCGAACGAGTCAATTTAATGATTAAAAATTTCACTTTTGCTAAATTAATACACATTTAAATACTGCTCGAATAAGCAATTTTTGTAGGTTGGGTTGAGGAACGAAACCCAACAAAATCTATATTTTGTGTTTGGTTTTGTTCCCTAATGTTTACGGCGGCAAGTGAGGAAAATTTACCTTCTTTACGAATGAAACTGATATGATCCGTGTCAAAAATATACATTATGAAATAGATAATTAATCCTGAACTGATTAGAGTAAGGTGGGCATTGCCCACCCTACTTTAATTATGCTTTCATTAGCAGTTGATTGTTACTTAAATTCTAATCGACTGCTATCATGACATCACTTGATTTAACGAGCGCATAAGCTTCTTTACCTTCTGCTAATCCCAGATTTTGAACAGAGTCCATTGTAATAATAGAAACTACTTCAATTCCAGGAGCAATTTCTAAAATAACTTCTGCATTAACTGAACCGTGAACGATTTTTTTAATGGTTCCTTTAAGAGCATTTCTGGCACTAGCTTGCATAGTTCGATTCTCCAATTTTGGGTTTAGTAAGGTTTTAACGTCTAAAACAACTGGTTGTCCGGTCTTGTCATCGAATGATAACATTTGTCCTAAATGGCGCAATAATTCCCTGAGAACCTCAGTTTTACTGCGTTGAGCAGCTTCACAGTATTGGTCTAGAATTTGTCGTTCTGTCGCTGAAGACTGAAATGTTATCCATCCTTGTTGTTTCCTTGGCATAATGGTATACCAACTTAGTTGGTAACTCGATCTATAATACCAGCATCTGTCTACCATTTTATCCCAAACATAGGGATAGGGAGACAAAAATAATTAGCAACACTGAGGAGTTATGAAGAAACGTCAGCTATTATGGATTTTAGGGGCATTTTACCTATTTATTGGCTTATTATTAGGGTTAGGGCGAGATTTTAGTGGTTTACCCGTTTCTGCCCAATCTAACAATCTAACGGTTTCAGCGGCCATGAGTGTCAAAGATGCTCTCGAAGATATTAAGTCTGTCTATCAGAAAAGTCAGCTTAACCTTAAGATAACCTATAATTTCGGGTCTTCAGGTTCATTGCAACAGCAAATTGAACAAGGGGCCCCAGTTGATATCTTTTTATCGGCAGCAACTAAACAGATGGACGCTTTAGAAAAGAAAAAATTACTTGTTCCTGGAACTCGAAAAAACTTACTTAGTAATAGTATCGTTTTAGTTACCCCCAAAGATCAAAAGGTAGTTAAAAAATTCTCTGATTTAAGCAACCCCCAAGTCAAAAAAATTTCATTAGGAGAACCGAAAAGTGTTCCAGCAGGACAATACGGAGAACAGGTTCTTAAACATTATAAACTGTGGGAGTCTATTAAATCAAAGATTGTTTATGGAAAAGATGTTAGACAAGTATTAACCTATGTTGAAACAGGTGATGTTGAAGCGGGATTAGTGTACAGTACAGATGCAAGTAATTCTAATAAAGTTAGAGTTGCGGCAACTGCACCTACTAATTCCCATGACCCTATTACTTATCCTATCGCTGTCATTAAAGATAGCAAAAATATGGGTGCAGCTAAAGCATTTGTTCAATTTTTATCAGGAAATCAAGCCAAAGCTATATTCAAAAAATATGGGTTTGGAACCTAAATAAATCGGCTCTCTTGTATGTGTAGTGATAATTAAGGCTTATGATTCGTAGGGTGGGTTAGACACGGCAACAATTTTGAGAAAAAACTAATAAGTTTTAGGGCGCGTCGTAACCCACCATCTTAAAAATTATAGCTCCGACATACATTTTTCACCAAGATGTCAGGAGAGCCAAACTATATAATACATCTTGGAATTTAGACTCATGACTTTAGATTTCTCACCTCTTTGGATTTCTTTAAGCACTTCTGTTATTGCGACTATTTTCGCTTTTTTTACAGGAATTACTGCCGCTCGTTGGATGTTAGTATACAAAGGAAAAGCACGAGGAATTATTGATAGTATTTTTATTTCTCCTTTAGTGTTACCTCCTACAGTCGTAGGTTTTTTGTTATTATTATTATTAGGACGTAATAGTTGGTTTGGACAGATTTTACGTCAGTTAGATTATAGTATTATTTTTACTTGGGAAGCAACCATTTTGACAGCAAGTATAGTCGCTTTTCCCTTAATGTATCGTACCACTTTAGGCGCATTTGAACAAATTGATCAGAATGTTTTTATGGCAGCCCGTACTTTGGGTGCGTCTGAATGGCGAATATTTTGGCAAGTAATGATTCCCTTATCTTATCGAGGATTAGTCGCAGCTACTATCTTATCTTTTGCCCGCGCTTTAGGAGAATTTGGAGCTACATTAATGTTAGCTGGAAATATTCCAGGAAGAACTCAAACAATGCCTTTGGCAATCTTCTTTGCTGCTGAATCAGGGGATATGCAAACGGCTCTAATTTGGGTCTTAATTCTCATGACTATTTCTATGTCTGTGATTATTATTGTTAATTTTTGGGCAGAAAATAAAGGAGTTAAACGGCAAGACAAATCAAAAAAAAATAAAATAATTAAAAATAATAAATCTACATTATATGATATAATAAATAATTCTAATACAAATTATAATCAAGATAATTCATGGGAATTAATTTTAAACATAAAAAAACAATTACATGGATTTACATTAGAAGTTGATTTTAAAGCTCATCGAGAAACATTAGGTTTATTAGGAGCATCTGGATCAGGAAAAAGTATGACTTTGCGGTGTATTGCTGGATTAGAAAATCCCGATCAAGGGCATATTAGTATTAACGGTAGAATATTATTTGATTCTCAACAAGGCATTAATATTCCAAGTTGTAACCGTAAAGTAGGTTTTGTCTTTCAAAATTATGCTTTATTTTCTCATTTAACCGTAGCTAAAAATATTGCTTTTGGCTTACAAAATTTACCTAAATCTGAACAAGAAACCCGTATAAAGAAATATATTCAGTTCATGGAATTAGAAGGTTTAGAAAAGAGATATCCCCATCAATTATCAGGAGGACAACAACAAAGAGTAGCTTTAGCAAGGGCCTTAGCTACTGATCCTGATATATTACTTTTTGATGAACCTTTATCTGCATTAGATAGCTATCTTCGGAATAGAATTGAAAGACTTTTAAGAGAAGTTTTTATCTCTTTTGATGGAGTTATATTATTTGTTACCCATAAACTAGAAGAAGCTTATCGACTGTGTGGTAATCTGTTAGTTTTGGATCAGGGAAATATTATTGAGTCAGGAACTAAACAAGAAATTTTTGAACATCCCTGCAATTTTCAAACAGCTAAAGTGACAGAATGTAAAAACTTTTCTCGCGCTCAAATTATTAATAATCAACAAATTAATGCTTTAGATTGGGGTTGTACCTTAAAAGTAATTGAACCTATTCCTGATAGGATAAGTTATGTTGGGTTTCGGGCCCATCATTTCACTTTTGGTCTAAACCCTAATTTAGAAAATACCTTTCCCTGCTGGTTAGTTTCTCTTAGTGAAACTCAACACCGTACTACTTTATTTTTAAAGCTTCATCAAGCTCCTAATGATAGTAAAAGTTATGATTTACAGGTAGAAGTTTATAAGGAAAAATGGGCTGAAATAAAAAATAGACCCTTACCTTGGTATGTTACCTTACATCCTCTCAAAATAATGATGTTAGAAAATTCAAGAGAGCATACAGGAGTGAAAAAGTTGAGAAAATTTTGAAGGATTACAAACAAAGTCGGTAAAAAATAAAAATATTTCTAGGTTCGTCAATGTTGATTTAGGGATTGACTAACGGACAATAATGTCCGAAGATGTTAGAATGAAAGGAAGTGAATTTATTCGGAAAATCAAGAAGTTAGCTAAAAAGCGAGGGATTGAGGCTTATGTTGACAAAAAAAGGGGGAAAGGTAGTCATGTAACCCTATACTTTGGAGCTGGCGTGGGGACATGAAACCCTGAAAGCCTTACCAGATGACGAAAAGAGCAAAACATGGTAAAAAGAAAATGTTCTTTTTTTAGCGATCGCCGTCTAAACCCAAAATGTTACCAGAAATTTATAACAACCATTTAACAAAGTATCTGAAAAAATCGGAATATTTAATACTGTTAATCATGATAGAATTAGTGCAAGTATATAGGAAAATTAGGTTTTATGAGTTAGCTAGTTATTTTCCCAGTCCCATTTTATTTGAAAGTAAGAGAAAAAAGTTAAAACGGTTTTTCGAGATTCCTTGTTTGACAATTGAAGGAGTATGGATACCTATCATAAAACAGTGGTTAAAGCAATCATTTAGTACAGGAGATGTCTTACATATTGCCATAGATAGAACCCAATGGGGGTTGATTAATATTTTGATGGTAAGTCTGGTAATTGATAATAGAGGAATTCCCTTATATTTTGAGTTGCTAGATCACATCGGTAATAGTAACTTTGACACACAGAAAAGTATATTAGCCCGAATATTACTCTTTCTAAAAGAATATAAAATAGTTGTCTTAGGGGATAGAGAATTCTGCTCAGTTGAACTAGCAAAATGGTTACATGGACAAAAAAGAGTTTATTATGCACTCAGATTGAAGAAAAGCAACTATATTGAAGTAGAAAAGGAAATGTGGACGCGACTAAAAGATTTAGGATTATCTTCAGGAATGTCTTTATTTTATCAAGGAGTTAAAGTTACGAAAACAAAAGGATTTATAGGCAGTAATATAGTGGCGAAATGGAAAAAGAAGTATAGAGGAATAGAGACAAAAGAAGCTTGGTTTATTATCACAAATTTAACCAGTATTGATGAGACGATTGACGCTTATAAAAAGAGATTTTGTATTGAGGAAATGTTTCGGGATTTTAAGAAAGGTGGTTATGATTTAGAAAGAACGAAATTAACAGGACATCGCCTTACTTCCTTAATTATATTGATTACTCTAGCTTATTCAATGGCAACATTTTCTGGAAAAATTATTAAAGAGAAAGGATTGGCAAAATATGTGGGGAGAGTCAGAAAAAACAAGAAAATGCGACGGAGACACAGTAACTTTTATATCGGTCTTCATGGAAAAGATTGGGTTGACTCTTGTGATTTATTTACCGTTGAAGCCCAGGCATTAATGCAATTAAGCCCCGAAAAACGCGCCTATTATCGACGAGGACGACGGGCTATATCCCTGATTAAGTCTAGCTTATAGATTTTTATGTCCCCACGCCAGACTTTGGAGATAGATTAACAATTGTCCGAAACCCATCGGATGAATTGAAGACAGGAACGTTAAAAGCGATGTTGAAACAGTTGGATTTAAAAGAGAATGACATTACAACAAGCGATGACAATGAGTAGATTTTCGTATGGAGCTAAATTAACACCTGATGAGACAGATGGGGGATGGGTAGTAACTTTCCGAGATCTGCCAGAGGCAATTACCCAAGGAGATGATGTAGAAGGGGCATTGAGGGAAGCGGACGACTGCTTAGAAGAGGCGATCGCAGCACGGATTGATGATAAGCGGGATATTCCTGTACCATCAGACCTCGTTCAAGGAGAATATGGGGTGTGTTTACCAATTCAAACATCACTCAAAGCCTCACTCTATTTAGCTATGAAAGAGGCCAAATTATCTCAAGTCCAATTAGCCGAAATTCTTGGTCTTGATGAGAAAGAAGTTCGTAGAATATTAGACCCAGAGCATGGGACTAAGTTACCAACCATAGAACGTGCTTTAAAAGCTTTAGGGCAACAAATTTCACTGACGGTAATCGAGGAGCAAGGTTAAATCGAGATGACGGCTCAGTAGAGGATCGGTGATCGCTCCAGGGCGATTCTTTCTAAAAATTCTAGCCATTCATATAATTTCATTCACTGTATAATTAACAAAATCGCCCTAGCCATTCTCTGGGTAATCCAGATTACTTCACTCACTTGGCTAATTCTTTTAAAGCATTACGGTAACTGCGGGTTACTTCCCCTGCGGCTTCCATAACTTGTTCAAATTCAGGGTCATAGGCGGTTAACTCCATTCCATCAGGGGTTTGGGTGAGATAGATGGTGTCTCCCTCACTAACTTGTAACTTATCAAGGATTTCTTTGGGAAAAGTGGTTCCGATAGAATTTCCAATCTTCCTGAGTTTTAACTTCATGATTTTCTTCTCCTCTCGTAGTAATTACAATTGTAACTACAAGCTTAACAGATTTTATGTCAAAAAATAAAGGAAAGATAAAATGTAACAAAAAATACAGTTTACACCTTAAACCCGAAAGAGCCATAGAAAAGGGTTTAACACTGTTAAACCCCTACAGAATTTACTATTAGCCAACTTTAGCTAAAATACTAGCAGCCGCCGCAATACCCGCGCCTGGAGTAGCTCCTTCATAACCAAGGGTTTGTAAGGTAGACTCTAAAGCGGCGATCGCACTTAAAATATCCCGTTCACCGACAAAACCTAGATGACCAATACGGAAGATCTTACCTTTAAGATGATCTTGTCCCCCAGCTAAAGCAATATCAAACTGCTTCTTCATGGTAGAACGAATAGCTTCTGCATCAACTCCTGTGGGCATTACAGCCGTAATAGCCGGACTTGCTGCCTCATCCGGGGCAAATAGAGGCAACCCTAAAGCTTTCATGGCGGCCCGAGTAGCTTGAGTTAGACGAGCATGACGAGCGAAAATACTCTCCAATCCCTCTTTTTTCATCATTTGTAAAGACACTTGTAAACCATACATCAGATTTACCGGAGGGGTAAAAGGAGAACTATCCTTATCAGTAGCTTTTTTATAAGCCTTTAAATCTAGATAAAACTTAGGAATTTTGGCATTTTCGTAGGCTTTCCAAGCCTTTTGACTCACAGAAATCAATCCTAACCCTGGAGGTATCATATAGCCTTTTTGGGAACCAGAAGCCACCACATCTAGACCCCATTGATCGATAGGAACATTAACCGCACCTAAACTGGTGACAGCATCCACAATAATTAAAGATTCCCCATGATTTTTGACATGGGTATTAATGGTTTCCAGGTCATTGAGTACCCCCGTCGAGGTTTCTGAATGGGTAATAATAACCGCTTTGATGGTTTTTGCCGTATCTGCTGCGAGTTTAGCGCGAAACACTTCAGGATCGAGAGGTTTACCCCATTCTGCCGTAATTTCTTCCACTTGTAAGCCAAAAGCCTTACCCACTAGACTCCAGCGTTCGCCGAACTTCCCATTATTACCCACTAAAATGCGATCGCCAGGACTCAAAAAATTAATAATGGCCGCTTCCATGGCTCCAGTTCCGCTTACAGTTAACATAAGCAGATCATTAGTTGTTTGGTGAAGCCATTTAAGATTTGCTGTAAGCTCTGCAATTATTTTACTAAAATCGCCGCTTCGGTGGCCAATGGGGTGTTTGGCCATGGCCAATAACACACTTTCAGGGACAGGGGTTGGCCCTGGAATCATCAACATATTTTTATCTTGCATCAATTATGTCTCCTAAAATTAACCCCATCTTATTAACCATAAAAAAAACTGTTGCTTTTTTGATTATTTTTAAGCTTTAATTCAGGTTTTTTTCTTTACCCATTGAGAAAACTAATAATTAAATTTTATCATAATTGTTGATTAAGAGTTTCAGAAGATTAAAACAAAATGGTAACATCTGTAGATGGTGGAAGTTGAATCTATCCTAATCCACAGTAATCATTATATATATGCCATCTATCCGCGAAATTCATCAACAATTAGTCAAAAAAGAACGCTCTGCCGTTGAAATTACCACAGAAGCGTTAAAACGGATCGAAGTAGTTGATCCTAAAGTCAAAAGTTTCTTGTGTATTACCGCCGATCACGCCCTAAAAGTCGCTAAACAAGTTGATCAAAAAATCGCCGCTAAGGAAGAAATTGGACTTTTAGCAGGTATTCCCATCGGTATCAAAGACAATATGTGTACTACCGGAATTCCCACGACTTGCGCCTCTCGCATTTTAGAGAATTTTGTCCCTCCTTATGAGTCTACTGTCACCCAAAAACTCAAAGACGCGGGGGCAGTTATGGTGGGCAAAACTAACTTAGATGAGTTTGCTATGGGCAGTTCAACGGAAAATTCCGGTTATCAAATCACCGCTAACCCTTGGGATCTCTCTAGAGTACCTGGAGGATCATCAGGAGGATCAGCGGCCGCCGTAGCCGCTTCAGAATGCGTTGTAGCCTTGGGATCGGATACGGGTGGGTCTATACGTCAACCGGCCTCTTTATGTGGCATCGTGGGCTTAAAACCGACCTATGGGTTGGTTTCTCGCTTTGGGTTGGTAGCTTATGCTTCATCTTTAGATCAAATTGGCCCTTTATCCCGTAGCGTTGAAGATGCTGCTATTTTATTAGGGGCGATCGCGGGATACGATAACAAAGATTCAACCAGTCTTAATGTGCCGATTCCTGACTATACCCAATTCCTGAAAAAGTCTTTAAAAGGCTTAAAAATTGGGATTATTGAGGAAACTTTTGGGGAAGGTTTAGATTCCATTGTAGAAAAAACAGTCAATGAAGCGATCGCCCAACTCAAAAGTTTAGGGGCCAAAGTACAAAAAATATCTTGTCCTCGTTTTCGTTATGGTTTACCTGCTTATTATATTATTGCTCCTTCAGAGGCTTCTGCTAATTTAGCCCGTTATGATGCGGTTAAATACGGCATTCGAGAAAATGCTGATAGTCTCATTGATATGTATACCAAAACTCGCGCTAAAGGTTTTGGAACTGAAGTAAAACGGCGTATTATGTTGGGAACTTATGCCTTATCAGCAGGGTATTATGATGCTTATTATCTTAAGGCCCAAAAAGTCCGCACTCTCATTAAACAGGACTTTGATGCAGCTTTTGAGAAAGTAGATGTTTTAGTGTGTCCGACAACTCCTACAACTGCATTTAAAGCAGGGGAAAAGACTTCTGATCCCTTAAGTATGTATTTGTCAGATTTAATGACAATTCCTGTTAATTTAGCAGGTTTACCAGGAATGAGTATACCTTGCGGGTTCGATCAAGAAGGTTTACCTATTGGGTTACAATTGATTGGCAATGTATTAGAAGAAGGCAAACTATTCCAAGTAGGATATGCTTATGAACAAGCTACAACTTGGCATAATCATATCCCTCCCTTAAAGTAAAGTTTACCCGTAGGGGTAATTCATGAATTATCCCTAAACTTCGTGCGGGGATTCCGTTGACATTTTTGGTAAATTATTAGCTAATGATTCATAATCATTAATAACGGATTAAGGATAATGCCCAATGATCATCAACCTTTTGTTAAAAGCAATCATCAGTGGCGCAGGAATTACCATTATTACCTATTTTGCTGCTTGTTTTGCTTTATTACTCTGGCAACATCGTCTTATTTTTGTTCCCTCTCGTAAGGTAAACACCACTCCCCAAGATTTAGGATTAACTTATGAGGATGTTTGGTTATCTGTGTCCAGTTTTCAACGTCAAGGAGAACGTTTACATGGATGGTGGATACCTAATAATTTAAAGGGCGATCGCGTTTTACTCTATTTACACGGAAATGGGGGCAATATTAGTTATAATTTAGGGCCGGCCCAACGATTTAACAAGTTAGGGTTCTCGGTTTTTATGATAGACTATTGCGGTTATGGTCGTAGTGGGGGAGAGTTTCCCACCGAAGCAGAAGTCTATCGGGATGCTCAACTGGCCTGGAATTATTTAGTCGAAGAACGCCAAATACAACCGAAAAATATCTTTATTTATGGTCATTCTTTAGGAGGCGCGATCGCTATTGATCTAGGAGTTCGTCAACCTCATGCGGCCGGAATTATAGTAGAAAATACCTTCACTTCCATCAGAGAAATGGTAGATGAAAGAGGTTTAATGTATCGTTTATTTCCCATTGAATTAATTTTGCAACAAAGATTTGATTCTTTGAGTAAATTACGATTATTACAAGTTCCTTTACTCTTGATTCATGGAATTAGCGATAGCACGGTTCCTGCTAAAATGAGTCAACGATTATTTAATGCAGCTAACGTTCCTAAAAAATTATTACTTGTTCCCGATGCAGGTCATAATAATGTGGGTGCAGTGAGTGAGGAAAAGTATGATCAAACTGTGAGCGAGTTTTCCGAATTAGTGCGTCATACTCAAGCTAAATCTATGATAGATATCAGATTTGAGTCATACTATTAACTGTTTAAAAATCTTCGGGTATAACCCATTGAGGAGGTTGGGACATTTTTTTTAACCTTGCTTCCTCTGCTATTTGTAACATCTTCTCTAAGGAAGTATTTTCAATAAATTTTGATGCTTGTTTTGCGTGTTCTCGGTTAGGACATTTTTCTCCTAAAATACAACCGTTCACACAATCAATGTCACAATTAACTTGATGATTCACTGTCACCTCAACTATCATACTCATCTGTTCAACAGATATTATAAATTATGAATTATAAATTATGAATTATAAATTATGAATTATATAAATTATATAATTTATATAATTTATGAATTCCTGAATTGAGATCCAAACATCTTAGTATTCATAAATATACTTTTTCCACATTTTTTGATAATGCCTGCGATCGCCTTTAACTGATTTAACAGCTTAAGAAGTAATCGCAGGCATAAAAGAGTCTAGAATAAGCCTAAAGTCAAAGACTTATCGATGGGGAAAGTAGCACCCGCACCTAACCAGATAGTAACAACAGTACCAACGAGGAAAACAGTCGTAGCAATAGGACGACGGAAAGGATTTTGGAATTTGTTGACACTTTCAATAAAAGGAATCAACATTAAACCTAAAGGAACAGCCGCTTGACAAGCGATTCCTAAAAGTTTGTTGGGTAAAATCCGCAAAATCTGGAACACAGGATAGAGATACCATTCAGGTAAAATTTCCAGGGGAGTAGCAAAAGGATCAGCAGGTTCTCCCACTAAACCCGGATCAAGAACTGCTAATCCAACCAGAAGGCCCATAGTTCCTAAGATAACCACAGGGAAAATATAAAGAAGGTCATTAGGCCAAGCAGGTTCACCGTAATAGTTGTGGCCCATACCTTGGGCCAGTTTGGCCCGTAATTTAGGATCGCTTAGATCTGGCTTTTTTTCAGTTGCCATTTGATAGATTTCTCCTTATCAACACTGAGGATCTGTGTGCTATTTATCGAGGATAAGTGACCAGTTTCCCAATTATTACCCAAATTATCAGCATTAAATGTTCACTGGTCACGATTAATTATTACAAGGGCCCCGAAATCCCTTGTTTACGAATCATTAAGAAATGAGCCAGCATGAAGACAGCAATTAACCAGGGAAAGACAAAGGTATGTAAGCTGTAGAAACGAGTCAGAGTAGATTGTCCTACACTTTGACCACCCCGTAATAATTCAACCATCTGATCGCCCACTACAGGGATAGCAGCAGGGACACCTGAAACGATTTTAACCGCCCAGTAACCAACCTGATCCCAAGGAAGGGAATAACCTGTTACCCCAAAGGAAACGGTAATAACAGCTAAGACAACCCCAGTTATCCAGGTTAACTCACGGGGCTTTTTGAAGCCACCAGTTAAGTAAACGCGGAAAACGTGCAGGATCATCATCAGCACCATCATACTCGCTGACCAACGATGGATAGACCGAATCAACCAACCGAAGTTCACCTCATTCATAATGTACTCAACGGAAGCAAAGGCATCTGTTACCGTTGGTTTGTAATAGAATGTCATGGCGAACCCAGTGGCAAACTGGATCAGGAAGCAAACCAGGGTGATCCCCCCCAGACAGTAGAAAATATTGACATGGGGAGGGACGTATTTACTAGAAATGTCGTCAGAAATCGCCTCGATTTCAAGACGATCATTAAACCATTGGTAAAGTTTGGAATCTGTAACTTGTTTGGTAAACATTGAAGCTATAATTCGCTATCGAATGAATGATCACGGACTGATGAAGGTTGACCCCTCCAGATAAAATACCTAGTGTCAGGAGTCGGATTTGGTCTATATGTTAAGTGTATTATGCCGTTGCTTACCTGGAGATTTCGAGCGGAGTCTAATTTCGGTAAACACAATACCCTATTAAAAAATGTAACATAATCGTTGCCTCTAATCCATAGCAATCCTTTAATTAATCTCTAGTGTCTCGATCATCATCTATTCATTAGCTATTCGGGTAAGTAGTAAGTGACGAGTAATAAGTCCTAGGTCATAGGCAGTTTATTTGATAATTATCCCAATGATTTAGCAAACAATAAGGGGCTTCTTCTAGGGGAGGATACCAATGCTTCTGGACTGTTTTTTGAGAAGTATTATAAAATAAATAAAAATAACCTTGCTCTGGATCTTTGAGTAATTCTTTTAAAGCTAACCACCATAATTTATTGATTTTGTGACCTTGAGTAACAATAATAGCATCAAAACTAAGATCAATTTTAGCAATTGACTTTAGCAGTAAAGTTGGGAGTATTTCATCAAATAAAAGCTTTTTATTGGGATATTTTTTAAGGTTAATATCATGATTAATTGCTTTTTTAATAATGCTTTTACTAAGCTCATAAAAATCATTAATCTGTAAATCTTCTCTTTCTCCTAATTGATGTCGAATATATTTTGTTGAACTTCTTTTATAGCTTATTACTAAGATACTTAATTTTTTTTGATGTAAACGATTTACTTGTTCAATTATTAGTAAGGTTTTCTCTGAATCTGAACAGCTATTAATAGCAACCCTATTATGATACTTTAAAAATTCTAAAAGTTCTAATTGTTCTGGTGATAATTCCATCAATGACTTAGAATTTTGAGTCATTGATATTTGCGAAACAACACTAATAGGAAAAGATTGCTGCTGATCATAATTTATATTTTGTTTTTTATTTTCTTGACTCAACGCGAATTCTATCTGCTGCTGATTTTCTGAATAACTCATGACAGATTTTAGCCAATTTCTTAAATTAAATAACTGAGGTTGATCTAGAATAAGCGTTTGCGGAATGTCTAAACCAAATGCATTATTAATACTGACATCAGGAAAAGCAACTGCTTCTGAGATAACAATGGGTTTATCACTCCAAAAGTCATGTTCTTGTAAATATTGTAAGAGACTATATTTAGTCTCTATAGCTTGTTGAAACGGATCGGGGATAAGATTATTATTATTGTACCAGTTTCCTTGATCATAGGAAATGTCCCCCTCCCTGATTTTCAGAACTACTGTATTGAATTGGGGAGAAATAATGACCAAATCTGCATCTGTTTTTTGCTGTCCAGAATTAGAATGATTAACTGTCCATTTTACGGAAGAAAAAATTGTAAAATCATCAGGTAATTGCTTTTTAAAGAGAGAATATAAACGGTTTTGAGCTTTGTCGGTAATGTCTGAATCATGAAAAAGATTAGAGAGAGTTTTGGACACAATAGGCCTGTGCTTAATGAGCTATATAATCATTATACTTTTATTATTCCCAGAAAGATGTTTCAGTGATCAATAGTTGATATTTACTTTTCCCTTGGTAGAATTTTCCTATGGGATAATACTGAGATATAATGTTGAAAAGTTATGTTAGAATACCAGGAGATACTGTGTCAATTAATTTTCAAGAAATCATTGCTAAGTTACATGAATTTTGGAGTGATCGTAGTTGTTTAATCGCTCAACCATATGATACAGAAAAAGGTGCAGGAACCATGAGTCCTCATACCTTTTTGCGAGCAATAGGCCCCGAACCTTGGTCAGTTGCTTATGTTGAACCTTGTCGTCGTCCTACGGATGGACGTTATGGAGAAAACCCCAATCGTTTTCAGCATTATTATCAGTATCAAGTATTAATTAAACCCTCTCCTGATAATATTCAAGAGGTATATTTAGACTCTCTCAGAGCATTAGGTATTCATCCAGAAGATCATGATATTCGCTTTGTGGAAGATAACTGGGAGTCTCCAACTTTGGGTGCTTGGGGAGTAGGTTGGGAAGTATGGTTAGATGGTATGGAAATTACCCAGTTTACTTATTTTCAGCAATGTGGTGGTATAGATTGTCGTCCAGTTTCTATTGAGATAACTTATGGTTTAGAACGGTTGGCTATGTATCTACAAAATGTGGAAACAATCACCAAAATTCAATGGAATACTCAAGTAAATTATGGAGAAATTTTTCTACAAAATGAGATAGAACAATGTACTTATAATTTTGAAGGATCTGATCCAGATTTATTGTTGAAATTGTTTAGTTTATATGAACAAGAAGCTAAACAACTCATTGAACGGGGGTTAGTAATTCCTAGTTTAGATTATGTGCTTAAATGTTCCCATAGTTTCAATTTATTGGATGCTAGGGGAGTGATTGCAGTTGCAGAAAGAACTCGTTATATTGGTCGAATTCGTAATTTAGCTAAAGAAGTTGCTAATTTATATTTACAACAACGAGAAACCTTAAACTTTCCTCTACAAAAATCAAGGAGTTAGTCAAATTCTGGGGATCATATTTCAGCAATGGGTAATTCCCAATCTGGTAATATTTCTGGGACGGTTAATATATCGGTTTCTACCGAAGCTAGTATGTAAAACTATACTTGTTCGGTAGAATCATATATCGCCATTATGATTTGATAAGAACCTCTATCCCCTTTCGGTCTTCCAAAAACTACCATTGTATCCGGTGCTTGTGCTAAAGTATTATTCTCTTCTACGGGATACCATAATAAATCACCAGCAATAAAAATTGTTTCATCTTTCCTAAATAGTAGCTCTAAATTTTCTTTAATAACAACAATCCAACGAAATTGTTTTGTATTATCTGCCATAGGTTTTCCATCGCTTTCGAGATAGATAAGGGTTGCCAATGGTTCAGAAGATAGTTGTTGTACCATAATGCCTTATCCGGTGATTTTTTTATTAATTTAATTGTATATTGTCTTAACTTAACAAGGTTAACAGCCATTGACTTCTACATAAAATTTAACTAAAAAATTAAATTACCTTTAACTGTTGGATAAACTGAAATTTTAGCAACTTGAGCTAAACCATTTTTTTCTTCTTGTTTTTTTAGTTGTTTTAGTTTTTCTTCTAATTCTTTTACTTGCTCTGAATATTGCCAAATTTTGCGTTCAGTAGCAAAAATTGTCACGCCCTTATAAGTTAAATTTTGTCCTCGTTCCCGTTTATAATCAGAAGCAAAAGTAACAATATTTTGTTTTAAAGACTCTTTTTCCTGTTCTAATTCTTTAATAATTGTACAAATTTCTAAATAACGTTCTATTTGTTGTTCAGGAGTCAGATCCCCAGAAACAGAAGATATTTTAATTTGCTCAAGAGAGATACCTGCATTTAAAGGAGGATTATAATAATTAATGTAATCCAATTCTATCTCAATTAATTCTGTTTCATCACAAACTAAATAACTAATCTTACTGGCATTAACTGCTTGAAAATCAAATAAACGATTATGAGTTAACAAAGCCATGTTAAGATTAGAAGATTGACCAATATAATAAACCTTGTTAGTATCATCAGCCACCAAATAAACCCCAGAATCTTCTGGCAAAGTTTCCAAATTATTTAACCGAACAGTCCCTAATTCTTGAACCAAAGGTAAATTAGATAATTGGGTCATAGAAAAAATCTCCGAAGTGTTGCTTGGGGAAATAATAGCGATCGCGGATGATCGGATTTGTCCGAAACCACCTAAACGCCTTGATACCTTAATAGGGGTAAAGTTAGGCAATAAGTGGGATTACATGAAGTCAAAGTGCAAAGCAAAAGGCAAAGACGCGATCATTCGAGTTTGCTTTTATGCCACGCGGTCACTGTTTCAAAGGCTAAGAGATCACATAGTTTTCCAACACCCTCCTAAAAAAACCCTGACTCCCACCAGGGGTTTTTACTTGACAGAAGGTTTCACCTACAGAGATTGTAAAATAGATAATGGCCACTTCAAGTGTTAAAGACTAATGAGTACCCTAATTCGTGTAGAACGTTCTCTCCTCATCGGTCATATCTTATCAATGGCCTTCGGACTGGCGGGACTATTACTTGTATTGCCCCATCCTAAATTTATTGCTAATCTACCTGCTATTGGCCAAACCGCCTTTGCTTGGTCTATGGTCGGAGGTGGTGTCATGTATATGTTGTTAGGCATGGCAGCAGTATTGGTTTATGCTTATCGTATCCTTGGTGTTTGGCACTGCTTAGGATTTATGTTACCTGCATTAACCATTTCCTTAAGCAGTGAATTATTAGGAACCAGTACGGGTTTTCCTTTTGGACATTATCGCTATTTAACCGGATTAGGTTATAAAATTGCCGGATTAGTACCCTTTACCATCCCTCTATCTTGGTTTTATTTAGGCTTTAGTGCTTATTTAATCGCTCGTGCGGGCTTAAATGGTAAATCTATCCCTAATTGGCTAAAAACTCTCGGTTCTATCGTTCTGGGAGCTATTTTCTTAACTGCTTGGGACTTTGTTTTAGATCCAGCCATGAGTCAAACTACTATGCCGTTTTGGGTTTGGGAACAACCAGGTGCATTCTTTGGAATGCCTTACCAAAACTTTGTGGGATGGTTTGGCACAGGGGCAAGCTTTATGACTGTTGCTACCATCATTTGGCAACTAAAACCCCTTACTTTGCCCAAAACTCAATTAGGACTTCCCTTAGCCATTTATATCAGTAACTTTGCCTTTGCGACTGTCATGAGTGTAGGGGCAGGTATTTATATTCCCATAGGGTTAGGCATTTTGGTGGGTTTAATGCCTGTTTTGTTACTGTATCGCATGGCTACGACTCAAACCGAAGAATTGATTCCTCAAAATATGGTAGTTTCGGTAAATCCTGTTAGGGTAATATCTAAGTGAGAGACTTTTCTGTCTTGTTGAATGATACTGTTTTAGCCATTATTTCCCTGTTATTGTTGCTGTTTCAAGGAACCGCGACTTTAATTCTTTTATCTCGTCTGATTAAAGGGGCCCGTCGTTATCCTCCTCTTGTTCCTCAATTACCTGATCCTGAAATGTTGGGTAAAGTTAGCGTAGTGGTTCCCACCCTTAACGAAGTTTACCGAATTGATCCTTGTTTACAGGGGTTGAGTCTGCAAAGTTACGAAGTACGAGAAATTCTGGTCATAGACAGTCATTCTCAAGACGGAACTCAAGAAAAAATTAAACAAGCAGCTTTAAGTGATCCCCGTTTTCGTTTAATGAGTGATGATCCCTTACCTTTAGGGTGGGTCGGTCGTCCTTGGGCCTTACATACGGGATTTTTAAACAGTTCTCCTAACAGTGAGTGGGTATTAGGTATTGATGCTGATACCCAACCCCAACGGGGGTTAGTGACCAGTTTAGTTCGTGTGGCCCAAAAAGAAGGTTATGATCTGGTATCTTTATCTCCCCAATTTATTCTCAAAGATATTGGAGAATGGTGGTTACAACCTGCTTTATTAATGACTTTATTGTATCGTTTTGAGTCAGCCGGAGTTAGACAACAAACTCCACAAACTGTCATGGCCAATGGTCAATGTTTTTTATCTCGTCGTACCGTTTTAGAACAATTAGGGGGTTATTCTAAGGCTGCGAGTTCTTTTTGTGATGATGTTACTTTAGCCCGTGAAGCAGCTAAACAAGGGTTTAAGGTGGGGTTTTTAGATGGGTCTAAACTCATTCGGGTCAGGATGTATGAAGGAATAGCAGAAACTTGGAAAGAATGGGGGCGATCGCTCGATCTTAAGGATGCGTCTTCTCGTTCTCAACTATGGGGAGATTTAGTATTATTATTGTTAACTCAAGCATTGCCTTTAGTTTTATTTATGTTTTTGGGAACTTGTTGGGTCTTGGGTTATGATTTTTTGAGTTTAAAATTAGCGATCGCTCTCAATTTAACCTTATTAATCATTCGCTATGCTTTATTAATAGCGATTTTTCCTTCTTATTATCAAGATCAGTTTTCTTGGCCGCGATCGTTATTCTTTTGGCTATCACCTTTGGCTGATCCAATAGCTGTTTTGAGAATCTTTTTATCAGCTTTTGGGCGACCTAAACAATGGCGTGGACGGATTTATAGACACTAAATACTTATGTTCTGGTGTAGAAAATGACATTGTGTAGGGGGCAATTTAGACGTTAAAATAGATCGTGTGAGTGATGAGGAGTCCTATGGCTATCAAAGATCTAGTAACCGTTGTTGCTTTAGTAATATCAGCGTCAAGTGTTGGGCTTTCTTTAGCAAGAGAAGAAGTCAGATGTTATTTAGGATTACAATCAACTGAATGTTCCCCTAATAATATCAAGTCAGATTCTCTAGATAAAGCTATTATTAAGCCAATTATCAATCATAAATCTGACACAAATCATAATAAAAATACAAACGGAAATTTACCTCAAACAGTTGAAACTTATCAGAGAAAAACCGTAACGGAAGACAATAAAACTGAGTCTCAACCGATTAATTCTACCCGTTCTAGTGAAGAAATTTCCCGCAGTCAATCTATTCCTGTTGAACCTCCTACTCCAGAAAAAGAAACTCATCAAACTGATCTTATCAAAGAAGAATCGGTCGGAATTCCTATTGAAGTTCAGCCTTTTCAAGAGTCTATAAAATCTCAACAATAAGAGAGATAAATTCTTAAATATATCATTATTTTCTCTCACAATTAAACATTTGTGGGAGTTTTTTGTATATTTTTTCACTACAAAGCAAAAATACCGTAACATTCCTATACTTAACTATAGTATTTTAAATTCTCATGAGTATTACTAACAACTCCATCACTAACGCCCGTCAACTCGCATTACAGATTTTACGAGATATAGATCGACGAAAGACTTATACTGATATTGCCCTTGATCGGGGTTTAAAACAAACTTTTTTAAGCCCAAATGATCGGGGTTTATGCACTGAATTAGTTTATGGTATTATCCGTCGTCAGCGTACTTTAGATACCCTCATTGATCAACTCGGAAAAAAATCTTCTCAACAACAACCTCCAGATTTACGACGTATCCTTCATTTAGGATTATATCAACTGCGTTATCTTAATCATATTCCCCCTTCAGCCGCCGTTAATACCAGTGTTGAACTCACTAAAGAAAATCAATTAACAAGCCTCGCAGGAGTAGTTAACGGTATTTTACGGCAATATATTCGACTAAATAACTCTCAGAATGAGCCTTTAATTTTACCGAATAACCTAGTTGAAAAATTAGGTATTATTTACAGTTTTCCTGACTGGATAATTAAAATATGGTTACAACAATTTGGACAAGAAACAACAGAAAAAATTTGTCATTGGTTTAACCAACCTCCTAGTATTGATATTCGTATAAATTCCTTACAAAGTACCTTAGAAACTGTTGAAACTAAATTGATAGAAGCTAACCTTAATGTTACTCGTCTTCTCGACTTTCCTAATACTTTAAGATTAACAGGAAAAACAGGAGCTATACAAACATTACCAGGATTTAAAGAAGGATGGTGGACAGTGCAAGATAGTAGCGCACAACTGGTTAGTTATTTACTTGATCCTCAACCTGGAGAAATCATTATTGATGCATGTGCTGCACCAGGGGGAAAAACCACCCATATTGCCGAATTAATTCAGGATAAAGGACTTATTTGGGCTTGCGATCGCACAGTTTCTCGTCTTAAGAAAATAACAGAAAATGCCCAAAGATTGCACCTAGAATCGATTAAAATTTTAGAAGGAGATAGCCGTAATTTTGAGCAATTTAGGAATAGGGCAGATCGGGTATTATTAGACGTACCTTGTTCCGGGTTAGGAACCTTGCACCGACACCCTGATATTCGCTGGCGACAAACTCCCGAAACTGTGTCAGAATTATCTACGTTACAGGGAGAATTATTAGAACAAGCAGCGACTTGGATTAAACCTCAAGGTATTTTAGTATATGGAACTTGTACTCTTAATTCCCTAGAAAATGAATCAATTATTGAGAGGTTTCTTAATTCTAATTCTCATTGGAAAATAGAACCCCCATCCCCTAATTCTTGGGTGAGTGAGTTTGCTAGTCCATCAGGATGGATACAAATATTGCCCCATCAACATCACATGGATGGCTTTTTTATGGTGAAGTTAAAGAAAGATTGACAAAATGCCCATTTGTTAAAAAAATCCTTCATGATAAAAAATAAGACAGATAATACGTTATAAAGGTAAAAAATGAAAAGTGAACAGAAAAATAAACAACTGTTAAAGATTCTCATCGGTGCTGCTTGGATTGATGGAATTATTCAAGTTGAGGAAAGGGACTATTTACGTCAGATGGCAACTAATCAGGGACTCTCTGAAGATAAAGAGATTAAAACTCTTTTATCAGAATTAAAACCAGTTCAACCTACAGAATGTTATCAATGGTTAGAAGATTATTTAGGGGATAATCCCAAAACAGCCGACTATCAAAAATTACTAGAAAGTCTAAGTGGTTTGATTTATAGTGACGGAGATGTTCAGATGCAAGAAGCTCAACTTTTGACTAAAATACAATTACTTGATCCCGCTCAAGATTCCGGTAAATCAACTTTTGATAAAATGCTAAAAACTATCCAAAAATTGTATCGTAAGGCCCTTACTCAAAACCTTTAAGGAAAGGCAACAGGGAGAATTTTATCTGAGATGTAAAAATTGTTGATTGCTTGTTCCTTGGCCTCTCCCGAAGGGAGTTGAAAACTGTCCCATATATCTACACTTACTTCCTTGATATTCTCCCTGATACGCTAAATAGAGAAAATGGATAGACCTATTGATAAAACTATAATTTATTGATTAGGATAGTTATTTTAGGATTAAGCATAAGGAGTTAAATAAAAATTTAAAACTGAAGAAAATCATGAACGTTTTAGAGAATCCATCAAGTAATATAAGATTAGCAGTTTTGATTGATGCTGAAAATGTGAGTGCCAGTATTATTGAATCTTTGCTCCAAGAAATTGCTAAATATGGAACAGCTAATGTTAAACGTATTTATGGAGACTGGACAAGTAATCAATTAAATAGCTGGAAAACTAAACTTAATAAGTTAGCCATTCAACCTATGCAACAATTTCGCTATACAACAGGAAAAAATTCCACTGATAGTGCCTTAATTATTGATGCAATGGATTTACTTTATGCAGGTAATTTTGATGGATTTTGTTTAATTTCTAGTGATAGTGATTTTACTCGTTTAGCGTCTAGAATTAGAGAATCAGGATTAATAGTTTATGGATTTGGAGAAAAACAAAAAACTCCTGAAGCCTTTGTTGTCGCTTGCAATAAATTTATTTATACTGATATATTAGATGATAAAAGAACTTCTGGCAATCAAGATCTGAAAAATAATCAACAGTTATTAGATCTTTTAAAAAGTGCTTATGACTCGGTTGCTGATGAAGAAGGTTGGGCCCATCTTGGCCCGTTTGGGTCACAATTAACCAAATTATCCCCTTCCTTCGATGCCAGAAATTATGGCTATAAAAAATTGAGCGAATTGGTGCAGTTTATTGATATATTTGAGATCAAGAAAAGTCGTTCTCATTTAACCATCAAATTAAAATAAATTAGGAGTTTAATTAATGACAAAAATCAGAATTGCAAGCAAAGAAGATTTACCTTATATTGTTGAGATTTATAATGCTAGTATTTCCAGTCGTATAGCCACCGGAGATCTTGACCCTATTTCAGTAGAAAGTCGTTTAAAATGGTTTGCTGAACATTCATCTGATCGTTACCCTATTTGGGTGATGGAAATGAACAATCAAATAACGGGTTGGCTGAGTTTTCAACACTTTTATGGTCGTCCAGCTTATGAAAAAACCGTAGAAATTAGTCTTTATGTTTCTCCTTATCATCAACGTCAAGGTATTGGGAAAACTCTACTACAAAATGGGATTAACCAAAGTAAAAATCTCGGTATCAAGACTTTATTAGGCTTTATTTTTGCTCACAATATACCTAGTTTAGATCTGTTTAAAAAGCATCAATTTGAAAAATGGGGTTATTTGCAAAAAGTTGCTTACTTAGATGGAATAGAACGAGATTTAGTGATTGTTGGCCGTACTTTATAATTAATTAATGATAATCATGAATATATTTAGGAAATCTTAGATAAAATTGGATCATTATTGTTTATTAATTAGAGAAAGACCTATGACAAAAAAAAAGGTTTCAAGTCTCCTCTTTCAAGGGGATAGACATAAAAATATTCCTTGCTTCAAGCTACCGACTTGTTTGCGGTAGTAACTGATAACTGATAACTGATAACTGATAACTGGTAACGCCAAATGACTCAATCCCCTGTTCGTGACTCTGAACTACTAGATCAAAGAGATTTAGAGGAAGAAGAAGAAGAAGAAGAAGAAGAAGATTACTTTGATTATTTTTATGATGAACCAGGTAGTGAACCAGGAACTCTTAGTATTGAACCCGATGCTAAACCATCCCGTATTGTTTTAATTGATTATGATGCAGATCATGCCGTTCGTAAAGTAGATGTTACCCCCAATGCTTTAATTCCCTATTTAGGGACTAATACTATTTCTTGGATGGATGTTCAAGGATTAGGCAGTGAAAAAATTCTTAAACAAGTGGGAGATATTTTTAAATTACATCCTTTATTATTAGAAGATGTGGTCAATGTTCCTCAACGTCCTAAAGTGGAAGACTATAATGAACAACTAATGATTATTGTGCAAATGGTAAGATCAGCATCGGATGATGAAGGATTTGAAAGCGAACAAGTTGGTTTTGTTTTAGGGGCTAAATATCTGTTAACTTTTCAAGAAGAAGAAATTGAAGATTGTTTTGATATTGTTCGGGATAGAATTCGTGGAAATCAAGGTAAAGTCCGTCAATCAGGACCAGATTATTTAGCTTATTTGCTCTTAGATTCTATTATTGATGGCTATTTTCCCGTATTAGAAAATTATGGTGATCGCATTGAAATGTTAGAAGATCAAATTGTTCTTCATCCTGACAATAGTAACCTGGAAGAAATCTATTCTATTCGACGAGAATTATTATCTTTGCGTCGCTCAATTTGGCCTTTACGGAATGTGACTGATATTTTAGTTCGAGGGAGAAGTCCTCTGATTAGTCCTGATAATCAAATTTATTTTCGAGATTGTTATGATCACGTCATTCAATTGTTAGATATTGTTGAAACTTATCGAGAATTATCATCAAGTTTAATGGATGTTTATCTCTCGTCTATGAGCAATAAAATGAATGAAGTCATGCAATTATTAACCGTTATTTCTACTATATTTATTCCCCTAACTTTTATTGCTGGACTTTATGGCATGAACTTTAAATATATGCCCGAACTTGAAGGACGTTGGAGTTATTTTATTGCTTTGGGAGGGATGGCGGCGATCGCAGGAGGATTAATCTTTTTCTTTTGGCGACGGGGTTGGTTTAAACCATTTTATGCAGTTAAAAAAGATTAAACTAGAAAAAGGAGAGAGTTGGCGAGGGAGTTGCGGAGTAGTCGATAAGACAACTCTGAGGAAAGTCCGGGCTCCCCAAAGACCAAACTTGCTGGATAATTCCCAGTGCGCGTGAGCGTGAGGAAAGTGCCACAGAAAAATACCGCCTTTTTAGTTAATAAAAGGGTAAGGGTGCAAAGGTGCTGGTAAGAGCGCACCAGCAGTATCGTGAGGTACTGGCTCGGTAAACCCCGGTTGGGAGCAAGGTCGGAGGAATAATGGTTGGTCTTTTACCTATCCCGTTTTAGGTGTACCGCTTGAGGCGTTTGGTAACAAACGTCCCAGATAGATAACTCCCCTTTAGAACAGAACCCGGCTTATGTCTGACTCTCTCCTCTTTCTTTTGTAATTAAACACCTGATAACTGATAACTTATAACTGATAACTGAAATGACCCTTAGCGACCCTCGACGGACTCGAACACTTCATCGCTTCATGCAAAAATTAGGCTTACCTGATATTAGCTTAGTTAATTGGGTATTGCTTGATTTAGCCTTAACTCATCCCACCATTTCACGGGACAAAAATTATCAACAATTGGAATTTTTAGGAGATTCAGTTGTACGATTAGCGGCAGCAGAAGTATTATTACAAACCTATCCTGATGCGTCCGTAGGCGAATTTGCCGCCTTACGGTCTATGATGGTTAGTGATCTTACTCTAGCTGAATTTGCCGAAAGTTTTGGCTTAGAACGTTATTTGTTGATGTCGGAGAGTGCTGCTAAAGATGAAGCAGGAAGGGTTTCTCGGTTAGCAGATGCTTTTGAAGCGGTATTAGGGGCATTGTATTTGAGTCGTCAAACCTTGGAATTAGTTCATCCTTGGTTAGATCCTCTGTTAATGGCTAAAGCTGACGAAATTCGCCAAGATCCCGCCCGTCAAAACTATAAAGATGCTCTACAAGAATGGACTCAAGCTCAGTATAAAATTCTACCAGATTATCGTGTACAAGAACAAGCTCAAGTCTCTAACCGACAACAGCGTTTTTTAGCAGAAGTGTGGTTACAAGAGCGTAAATTGGGCTCAGGAGAAGGAAAATCAAAAAAAACGGCGGAACAAGCAGCAGCTAAAGACGCTTTTTTAAGACTCAATAGTAGTACGAATTATGCAACACCAGCCGTGAATTGAGTCTACAAGTAAGGTTTGTAAAATTATGTTAAAGTTTTGGTAAAATTACCGTAAAATCTATCTAATCTACTTCTTAAATAGAGTCAACTCAGTAATTAATTAGAGACGTTTATCGGGGAAAATCCGCGAACTTATATGCAGTTAGGTCAAATTTTACTGAAAAAGAAGTGGATTTCTCCTGGACAGCTTGAGGAAGTACTTAACATTCAATCCTCTAAATCTTGCAAATTAGGAGAAGTATTGTAAAGTTTAAATATAAACATAGTCATTTATAGTCATTCATGTTAATATATAGACATGAAGCTCTCAGACTAGGCAAAACTATTACTCCAAAAAAGGGTTATTATGGATGATCAGTTAGACTTTGCTCTACAAGAACAACACTGGCGTAGAAAAGGCTTTTGGGTGATTGATTAGGCTAAATTGGCATAAAAGAGATATAATTCGTCGATGGTTCCACTTTTTTTGTGTTGCCGTCCTAATTTTTTTGGTTACTGCTTGCAGTACCCCCACTCCTCCCACTGAATTAGCACCTCCTGGAGAAATTGTTAAAAAAGCGATTGTTTTGCAATTAAATCAAAGATTAAACCCTCTGAGTCAACAGTTAAAAACTGTCAATCCTGGGTTGGAAATTAGTCAAATTAATGTTAAGTTATTGGAGTCTATTTTTATAGCTGAATTACCGACGTATCATCTAAAAGGTACTTATAATTTAGCTTTAACTTTACCCCGTCAACAAATTAATCAAAAAAAGAATTTATTTGAAATTTATTTGCAACGACAAGCAGAAGGCAAAACCTGGCGACTCCTCAGTCAAGAAAGTCAGTTATCTGAGGCAGATTTTCAGTGGAAAAGTTATTTAATTAATAATTAATATTAATGTTGGGTAATGAGAAGCATTCATCACAGGGATCATACTGGTTTACGCCCTCCGTATACAGAAAGATTGTAGTATTTCCAAATAACATCAATTTCTGCAAAACCTATATCTCGCAGCCAAGCTAATTGACTCATCAGACTAGCTGGATGATCTTCATTATAGTGCTGAGGTATCCACTTTTGTTCAATTTCCTCTACCGAAACTTGTAAACGCATATACTCCTGCCATCTCTCCATGTAACGCTCTTGAAGATAAGAACTCGAACCTAAAACTAGATCTGCATTATAAAAAACTCCACCTGTAGTTAAACAATTATAAATCTTTTGGTAAAATTTGATTTTGTCATCATCACTTACTAAATGATGCAGAGCTAGTGAGGAGACGACTACATCATAGGTCGTATCGAACTCATAATCTTCAAAATTTGCCAGTTGATAGCGCAAATCATCTCCAGATTTACCAAGTTTTATCTGTGCCATCTGCAACATCTTCTCAGCAATATCAACACAGGTAATTTGAGCTTGAGGATAAACATCTTTAACCCGTCGTGCAATTGTTCCTGTTCCACAGCCAAGATCAAGTACACGAATAGACTGAAACTGATTGAATGGCAGCGCAGTAACCAGAGCATCAATCATTTGCTCGTAGTTAGGAATGCGGCGACGAATCATTGCATCAAACTCTTTGGCTTCTTCTTCAAAATGTTGTTTAACTTTTTCCATTATTCCTTTTTATTCTTAATTACAGACTCAAATTAAATTTTGCAGCAATGAGGTGCAATATCTTAACAAATTTAAGGAAATTTTAATCTTGTAAGGTAGCCATTACCTACAATATTCGGCTCTACTGTACTTGTGGTGATAAGTAACGCTTATCTAATCATACATAAGTAGTAAATCCACATATCAGACTGAGAAAGTAACTCAATTTCATCAGTAATGTCTAAACCATTTTTCCAAGAATAAATTTTAATTTCAGAAAAATACTCTTGTAGTTGTTTAATTTGTTCAAGAGGTCTAATATAATAAGTTTGTAAGCGAAAATTATGGGATTCATCCCTAATAATTAGATAAGGAGAATTTGTTAATTTCTCAGAAGTTAGAGAAGGATTAAACCAACGAAATAGAGCAAACATCACTAAATTAACATAAGTGGTAATGGGGTTAAAACTAAGATTTTTTTGCCAATTAAACTCTTTTTCAATTCCTTGAAGATTATGAGTTGAGAAAAAGAAATAACCTCCAGATTTGCCAACCCTGTTAATTTCCTGAAATACTTTTAAGCGATCGCCGTGAGAAATATAGTCAATGCCATTAAAACTAAACAGAATAAAATCGAAAAAATTATCATTAAATTGACTTAACTTTCTAGCATCACCCACTTCAAGAGAAATTGACTCAGAAAAAGCAGAAAATCGTTTTTTACAAGCGGTGATCATTTGAGGACAATAATCGATACCAATATATTGTCCAACAATAGGGAAAAAGTGTTTTGTAGTTCGTCCCCCTCCCACCCCAATATCAAGCATCGTCATAGTTGATAATTGATGTTGTAGAAGATTAATAATTGTTTGTTCTGCGGGTTGTAGCTGACTTAATTGTGCATAATAACCTACAATATTGGGTGCTGAATAGATTTTTTGATTAGGGTTATCAATCATAAATAATACGGTAAAAGTATGAGACAAATCATAATTAGTAGGGGCGGGTTTTTAACTAAAATTCTAGGTTTGAACTAATATATTAGATAAACCCGCCCGAAGAAATTATATTCTGAAGCAATAAGTCAATAAACCGTGACAAATTTAGGAAAAATTTAAGCTTTGATCTAGCCAATAATAGGGTAATATTTTAAACTAAGTAAACACGCTACAAAGTGATGAGGAGTTTCACAGTTTGTATCGAAAACTCGAAGGAAATAAATATGATCGCAACCGCCCCCGCTTCCAACACAACCAAAATAGAAGGATTAAAACCTGGACTACCTCCAATTAGTGGTTGGGAAGCAGAAATCACTTCAGTTGTACAACAGAATGATCCAGTATTTTTACCCACTAGCAACATTAATTTAGACAAGATTAAAGCAGCATTTGCTTGCGCGCTGCATATGCACCAACCTACCATTCCCGCAGGGGCTAATGGAGAGTTAATTTGTAATCTCCAGCATATGTTTGAAAACCAAGGGATGGGAGATAACCACAATGCAGGAGTATTCGCTTGGTGTTATAGCCGGATGGGAGATTTTATCCCCGAATTAGTCGCTAATGGCTGTAATCCTCGGATTATGCTAGATTATTCCGGTAATTTGTTCTGGGGTTTACAACAAATGGGACGGGATGATATCCTCAACAACCTCAAACGTCTGGCCTGTGACCCCCAATATACCCCTTATGTGGAATGGTTAGGAACCATGTGGAGTCATGCGGTAGCCCCTTCTACCCCCATACCCGACCTTAAACTACAGATGCAAGCGTGGCAACATCATTTTGCTTCTATTTTTGGCTATGATGCCCTAAAACGGGTTAAAGGTTTCTCTCCCCCGGAAATGCACCTTCCTAATAATCCTGACACTCTTTATGAATATATCAAAGCCCTCAAAGAGTGCGGTTATCGTTGGTTATTGGTACAAGAACATTCCGTCGAACGGTTGGACGGTTCAGGTTTAAACCACGATGATAAATATGTTCCTAACCGTTTAGTAGCGCGTAATTCTCACGGTGAAACTATCAGTATTACTGCGTTAATTAAAACTCAGGGTTCTGACACTAAATTAGTAGCCCAAATGCAGCCCTATCATGAAGCAAAATCACGAGGACGGCAAAAAATAGGGGATATTGAGGTTCCCTGTTGTGTTTCCCAAATTGCTGACGGGGAAAATGGCGGTGTCATGATGAATGAATTTCCTAATGGTTTTAATCCTACTTGGCATAACATTAAGGATAATTCTGATGTGGCGGGAGTCAATGGTACAGAGTATATTGAACTCTTAGAAGCGGCAGGCGTTAATCCTGATAATTATCCTGTTTGTCAGGCAAGAGGACAACATAAAATCTGGAATAAAGTTGATATTAATAATGTCACACCAGATGCAATTGCTAAAGCTGTTGAAGAATTAAAAGCCACAGATCATCAATTTCACATGGATGGGGCTTCTTGGACAGATGATTTAAGTTGGGTTGCGGGTTACGAAAATGTTTTAGAACCGATGAATCAACTCAGTGCTGATTTTCACAAGAAATTCGATGCTTTAGTGCAACAAAATCCTAGTGTTACCAAAACTCCTGAATATCAGGAAGCGTTACTGTATAACTTGTTGGTGCAAACCAGTTGTTTCCGTTATTGGGGACAAGGAACTTGGACTGATTATGCCCGCGAACTTTATAATCGCGGTGAAAAGTTAAGTAAATAACCTTTGATTATTGTTGGGTACATCATGCGATCGCTTTCTTAGATAGAGGGCGATAACAGACTCCACTAATAAATAATCCTTGGGAAGTAACTCTCTATTGGACTCCCGAAGCTTGGGAAGCAACTACTCATTGGAGTGATGCCGCATGGCAGGCGACGACAGAATGGACACTGGATGTATGGCAAGCGACAACGGAATGGACTCCCGAAGCTTGGCTGGCTACCACTCACTGGACGGATGATATTTGGCAAGCGACGGCTCAGCTTAATAGTGTGGCTGGGGATGAAATCATCTTCGGCACTTCTGGCAGTGACAATCTCGATGGCGGTTCTGGCAATGACATTATCGACGGATTAGAGGGTAATGACGTTCTCGATGGAGGAGAGGACAATGACATCCTCCGGGGTGGCTCTGGTAATGATACTTTGACTGGCGGGACTGGCAGCGACAGCTTTGCGTTTGGCAGTCCCACAGAAGGCGTGGATACCATCGAAGATTTCGAGAGTAGTGAGGGAGATCGCATTGTTGTCTCGGCGGCTGGTTTTGGCGGTGGACTGACACCCGATGCTACCCTACCAGAATCTGAGTTTGTCTTAGGTACAAGTGCTGCTGATAGTGATGACCGATTCATCTACGACCCTGGTACGGGAAATCTCTTTTTTGATCCTGATGGAACTGGCGATGCACCCCAACAACAAATCGCTACTCTAACAGGCGCACCTAGCTTGAGTGCTTCTGATATTTTTGTTTCGGGTAGTTCGACAACCCCCACGATTAAGATTACCGATCCTGCTACGGATGTTACCGCGACAGAGGTAACTATTGAATGGAATGCCTTTGATGTTGACTCAGAGGCAACAATTAGCTTATTCTACGACACTGACAACCAAGGTTTCGATGGCGTACTTATTGTGGATGGAATAGCTGAAACCGATGGACAGGGAAGTTTTATTTGGAATACGGAAAATGTGCCTCAAGAAGATTACTTCATCTATGCCAAGATTGTAGATGAAAAGAATGTCCCCCTCTTTAGTTATTCCAAAGGACAAATTCGATTAAAACCCGCCGAAGAAGCCGATTTATCAGTCACCCAAACAGCCAGTGCTACCTCAGTCGGTTTGGGAGAAACCTTTACCTATACTATTCAAGTCACCAATAATGGCTCAGTAACTTCTAAGGGAGTAACTCTGGTGGAAACTCTACCAGAGCCAGTTACTTTTGTTTCCGCCAGCCTCACCCCCTTTCAACAGACAGACAATACCTTTACCTTCGACATTGGCGATTTGGGGGCGGGGGAAAGCCAGACGGTTGAAATTAGCGTAATAGCTCCCACGCTATTAACAGGGAGTATTACATCTAGCACAAGTGTCTCAAGTCAAACCAACGATCCTGACACCACCAATAATCTTGCTAGTCTCTCTACCGAAGTCACTGCGCCAGAACTGCCTGACTTAGCCATAACTCGCACCGATAGTTCTGGTGCTGTCAATCTCAAAACCCCCTACAGTTACACCCTAACAGTAACTAACAATGGTTCTGTGGCGGCAACAGAGGTCGTCCTCACAGAACGCTTACCTTCAACCGTTGATGTCATCAGTGCTACGACTAATATCCCTGGGTTACAACCCAACCCGGTAGATATTATTGGGAACGGCTACTCAAACTGTAACATTGGCAATTACCCCAGTTAACGATGTTCCTCTAGCCCAAGGTGATGACGCTAGCATTGCTCAGAATGCCCCTATTACCATAGCTGTCCTTGCTAACGACAGTGATCCAGAAGGTAGCCCCATCTCCCTCACTTCTTTTAATGCAACTTCTACTCAAGGCGGGACAGTTATCAGGGACGAAAACGGAACTCCTGGCAACCTCACTGATGACAAACTTATCTACACCCCAGTGACAGGATTCAGCGGTAATGACAGCTTTACCTACAGGATTAGCGACGGTATCGATACTAGCACCGCAACTGTTAGTATTACCGTGACCTCCACCTCCAACCAGCCTCCTCAAGCTGTCAATGATGTCGCTACTGCCACGCAAAATACTCCTCTAACTATTCTTGGGGCTACCCTACTGAGCAACGACACTGACCCAAATCCGGGTGATATTCTTAGCATTACAGGCGTAAGCAATGCCAGCAACGGCATTGTACAGTCGGATGGCACAAACGTCATCTTTACTCCTGCACCTGGCTTCATCGGTCAAGCTGGCTTCGATTACAGCATCAGCGATGGCAAGGGTGGGAACAGCAGTGCCAGCGTCAACATTACCGTCAATCCTTTCCTGGGTACTGCGGGTCGAGATACGATCACGGGAACAGATTTAGATGATATTCTCATTGGCGGTTTGGGGGCTGATATCCTCACAGGGGAGCAAGGCAAAGACAAATTCGTCTATCAAAATATCCGAGATGCTGGAGACATTATCAAAGATTTTGAGATCAATCAAGATAAAATTGACCTCTCCGCTCTGCTCGATAGTCTTGGTTATGGAGGCTCTAACCCCATCGCTGACGGCTACCTCAAGTTTGGTTCGCGGGGTAGTGATGCAGTTATCCTGATTGATGAAGATGGTTTGACTTCGACTAAGCGCGCCTTACCTTTCATCACTGTTGAAAAAGTAGCCTTAGCTGCTATACAAGATCCCAACAACTTCATCTTCTGACCTTGACTAGGAGCGCGATCACCTATTTTTACGGGTGATCGCGCTCCTAAACAACTTGTTCACTATCCACTGTTAATTTTTGATTGTATAACTTTAGAGGAATCCTATGTCCATCAAGTCTTCCACCTTAGCAGTTAGTATCATTTTCGGTTTAAGCACTGTTGCTTTTGTTAGTCCCTCTCAAGCTGCGTTAATTAACTTCAATAGTTGGAATCAAGTAGGGGATGTCGCTACTCCCTCACTCGGTCAGGCTAATATCTCCAGTAATTCCTTACAAAACGATGATAGTCCTGATCCTGATAGTAACTTTAACTTCTCAAATATTCCTGCTATTGATAGTCCAAACTTGGAATCTACTTTAGGACTACCCACTCAAAGTTTACACCCAGATCCTGTTAACTTTGTATTTGCTTTTGAAGGCTCTGGATTGGAAAACCAATATACCTTCACAGAAGATACCACCTTAACTTTTAATTGGACTTTTTTAACTAACGATCAAACTCGTAATATTAGCGGATTCGACTTCGATGATTATGCTTTTATTTCGCTCGACGGTCAGATCCAGACTTTAGCAAGTACCAATAATTCTGTCAGTATCTTAATTCCCTCAAGCACCAATTTTAGCCGTGAAGTGTCTGGGAATTATCTGCGAACTTTCAGTCCTGGAACTTATAGCATAGCTTTGGGAGTAGTCGATGTTGGCAGTTTCGATCTTACTTCGGCTCTTAAAATTAATAATGCTCAACTATCAAGTCAACAAGTTCCTGAATCAAATTCTTTGGTGGGATTATTAATCCCTCTTGGATTTTTGAGTGCCAGATTCCTTCGCCAAAACAAAAAAAATGCTTGACAAGCAATTTATCATAGGATTTATGACGACAGTAATCCTATTCCTAGGTGGATGTAGTTCAAAATTGATTTCCGCTCCTGGTATTACTGGTAGATTCATTGAAGAGTCAACAGGTAAACCAATTGCTGGCGTTAGGGTCAGATATACTAATATAGGAGATCGACTGTCTAAAGAGAGTACCACAGATGGTGAGGGTCGGTTTATATTCCAGCCTGAATTTGCCTATGGCTATGCGGGCTATCCAACCTCACCTGTGAGTTTACAGGTGAGCCTTGAACTGCTCATAAGGGATAAGCACAACTTTTCATCTGCATATCATTTTGTCAGAAATACTGATATTGATCATGCCACTATCAATACTGGTGATATTCGAGTAAATAAGGTATTTTTAAAACAATAGATGCTGTTTATTTTGATGAAAATACCAGGGGAGCGACAAGTAGGACAGAATCCTTGTTTTTTGTTGAAAATTTTCTGGTAATCAAAAAGCTCGCCGTTTGTATTACATTATGACTGATAAAAATGATTCAAAAACTATTACTAATAATGACCCGTCTCAAGAACTCAAAGACGAACCTATATTATGTCCACATTGCGGACGTACAGCTAGTGCGATCGCTGACGAGTGTAGGTTGGGTGGAGGATACTCGCCAGAAAGTATCTCTCGGTCTTTTCTCTCATTGATTTTATCAACATAAGCATGAAAAGCCTCATCATCCTCTCGATGAGACAAGACATAACGTTTTAACTCTTGAGAATTCATGGCTTTAAAATTAGGTTTTCGATTCATTTTATCCATTCCCCGTTTGGCTTGATTTCAATTTCAGGCGTTGCTGAATTGGGGTATGATTAAAGAAAAAGGCGATCGCCAAAAATAAAACTTATAAACCTCAGATATCATGCAATGTCCTGAATGTAAGTCAACTCATATCAATAAAAATGGTCATAAAAAAGGAAAACAGAACTATATTTGTGTTAGCTGCGGCAGACAATTTATAGACTCCTATGAACCCCATAAAGGTTACTCTGAAGATATTAAAAGTGAATGTCTTAAAATGTATGTTAATGGTATGGGTTTTCGAGCAATCGAAAGAGTCAAAAATGTACATCATACAACAATTATTAATTGGGTCAAACAAGTAGGAGAACTGTTACCGAATTTTTATAACCCAGAGTCAATTCCCGATGTGGGAGAATTAGATGAATTAGAAACATTTGTCGGCTCAAAAAAAACAAAATTTGGTTATGGACAGCAGTAGACCACTTTAAAGCAGTTATTAAAGGGCTGGGTTTTAGGCTATCATACATAGTGGCGAAACTTTTGCTCCATTATGGGAACTTGTTGGTAAATGGAAATGCCATTTTTATGTGACAGATGGATGGAAAGTTTACCCTAATTTTATTCCTGATGGAGATCAGATTATTAGCAAAACCTATATGATTAGAGTAGAGGGAGAAAATACTAGGTTAAGACATTATTTAGCCAGGTTGCAATGTTCAAATTCCTATGGAGTCCTAACCCATGCAAGTGAAACTTTCGGAGCAAATCTCGTCCTCTGACGCAGAAACTATTTTAAGGCATTTACCAGATTGGATTCAGGATGCCCTGATTGCTCGCGCTACTGAAATTGATTATCCCGTTGAAGCAATCATTGAGATGGCGATCGCCAGTTTTCTAGACACAGAGGCATTAAGTTTTGCCGACTGTAAGCCAAGGCGAGGTCAGTAAGTCTAACAAATCACTTTTAATCAAAGGAAAACAACACCAATGGATATTATTTTAAACCCAGAACAAGAACAATTAATTCAAGCGAAGGTAAACAGTGGTAAATATATAACGGTTGACGAGGTGATTGCAGAAGCCTTGAAATTATTAGACGAAAGAGATAAACACTATCAAAAATGGGTGGAGGATACTCGCCAGAAAGTAGCTGTCGGTTTAGAACAACTAAACAGAGGTGAAGGAATTGAGGTACAAACAGTTATCAATAAACTCCTGGCGTGGGGACATGAAACCCTGAAAGCCTTACCAGATGACGAAAAGAGCAAAACATGGTAAAAAGAAAATGTTCTTTTTTTAGCGATCGCCGTCTAAACCCAAAATGTTACCAGAAATTTATAACAACCATTTAACAAAGTATCTGAAAAAATCGGAATATTTAATACTGTTAATCATGATAGAATTAGTGCAAGTATATAGGAAAATTAGGTTTTATGAGTTAGCTAGTTATTTTCCCAGTCCCATTTTATTTGAAAGTAAGAGAAAAAAGTTAAAACGGTTTTTCGAGATTCCTTGTTTGACAATTGAAGGAGTATGGATACCTATCATAAAACAGTGGTTAAAGCAATCATTTAGTACAGGAGATGTCTTACATATTGCCATAGATAGAACCCAATGGGGGTTGATTAATATTTTGATGGTAAGTCTGGTAATTGATAATAGAGGAATTCCCTTATATTTTGAGTTGCTAGATCACATCGGTAATAGTAACTTTGACACACAGAAAAGTATATTAGCCCGAATATTACTCTTTCTAAAAGAATATAAAATAGTTGTCTTAGGGGATAGAGAATTCTGCTCAGTTGAACTAGCAAAATGGTTACATGGACAAAAAAGAGTTTATTATGCACTCAGATTGAAGAAAAGCAACTATATTGAAGTAGAAAAGGAAATGTGGACGCGACTAAAAGATTTAGGATTATCTTCAGGAATGTCTTTATTTTATCAAGGAGTTAAAGTTACGAAAACAAAAGGATTTATAGGCAGTAATATAGTGGCGAAATGGAAAAAGAAGTATAGAGGAATAGAGACAAAAGAAGCTTGGTTTATTATCACAAATTTAACCAGTATTGATGAGACGATTGACGCTTATAAAAAGAGATTTTGTATTGAGGAAATGTTTCGGGATTTTAAGAAAGGTGGTTATGATTTAGAAAGAACGAAATTAACAGGACATCGCCTTACTTCCTTAATTATATTGATTACTCTAGCTTATTCAATGGCAACATTTTCTGGAAAAATTATTAAAGAGAAAGGATTGGCAAAATATGTGGGGAGAGTCAGAAAAAACAAGAAAATGCGACGGAGACACAGTAACTTTTATATCGGTCTTCATGGAAAAGATTGGGTTGACTCTTGTGATTTATTTACCGTTGAAGCCCAGGCATTAATGCAATTAAGCCCCGAAAAACGCGCCTATTATCGACGAGGACGACGGGCTATATCCCTGATTAAGTCTAGCTTATAGATTTTTATGTCCCCACGCCAGGTTAGACGCAACTGAGGTGCTGGCTCGATTACGCAGTAAGGTAGAAGCAGCTAAAGCAGCCTCAGCATGAGATCTCAAAAGATTACGGCGACTGCGTGCCGCGACTTGGAGGCAATTTCTGAGTATTTTCTCAAAATTAGCGATATATATTTAATTGCTCTATAATGAAGATAAAAAGTATTGTAATTAACCTATGACAATTAAAGTAACAATTCCCCAAGCTGATCAACAATTCTCACAACTCATGAAGTCCGTACTTAAGGGAGAAGAAATTATTATTTGTGAAGACAGTGATAACAGTATTCCTATTGCACGAATAACTGCTATTCATCCCACAAAACAGAAACGCATACCAGGTCAAGATCGAGATAAAATTGTTATTGCTCCCGATTTTAATGCTCCTTTACCTGATGATATTCTAGCCGATTTTATCAATTAATCATGATGAAATTATTACTAGATACCCATGCTTTCTTATGGTGGGTTTCTGATGATCCTAAACTTTCTTTAACGGCAAGAGAGATGATTACTGATTCAGATAACACAGTTTATTTGAGTGTTGTTAGTGCATGGGAAATTATTATTAAAGTAGGGACTAGCAAGCTTTCTTTACCAGAAAACCCAGAAATTTATATACCCAGTCGCCTTATCTCTAACCAATTTGAAAGTTTATCTGTGCTAATGTCTCATGTTTTACGAATTAATAGTCTTGCTCATTTCCACAAAGATCCTTTTGATAGATTATTAATTGCTCAAAGTTTAGTTGAAGATATTCCTATTATTACAGTAGATAGCTTAATTGTCCAATATCCCGTTAAAACAATTTGGTAATTTGTCATAAGTTGCTCAGACGAGATTTCAAACATCCGTCTTTGAAATTCAAATAGATAAAAATTACGGTATTTCTATTAAATTATGGCTAATAAAAATGATTCAAAAGCAATTACTAATAATGACCAGTCTCAAGAACTTAAAGACGAACCTATATTATGTCCCCATTGCCAACGTACAGCTAGTAATGGTATCAAATGTAAAGGAATTTGTGTCGCCGATAGCGATTATTAATGATTATTTCTCATCAATATAAGATAAACTATTTTTGATTCTAGAGGTAAAAACCATGAAGGAAACTTTTTTAACCTGGTTAAATCGTTTATTAGTTGCCGATGTCTTTTTAGTTTTATTTGCATTTTTGTGGTTTGCGGTGGCAGTGATCGGACACTCAATCGGTTTTCCTTTGGGATTTGATTTATGGTATAAACTATGGCAACCTGTGTTTAATCCAGCTATCGGAATTCTTTTCTTAGGCGCGTTCCTCAGTTGGTTAATAGGGAAAATCTCAAAACAATTTGATACTAACTCTAATTAATAGCCCTCCCCTACCTGCTATTTGTTAAAAGTTCCCTAAAAAGTCGTTTATCTTAAATCAATACTTCCGTCAAAGTTAGAAAAGTCAAGAAAATTACCTATCAGGAGAGTAATAGTGGTCAGAATTCTTAAACTTGCCCAAATGACAACCGATGACCTCGCTAAATTAAAACGACGCGCAGAACTCGATATTGACATGGTATTACCCATCGCCCAAGAAGTGATCACCGCGATCGCACAAAAAGGAGATGCAGGGGTCATTGAATATGCGCGCAAATTTGATTATGCTGGAGCTAACCCCGAAAATATTAAGGTAACTCCCGAAGAATTCGCCCAAGCACAAAATTTAATCGAACCAGATGTTAAATTAGCGGTTGAACAGGCTTTTCGTAACATTAAAGAAGTCCACCAACGGCAAATGCCCGAAGAATTTCAGTTAGCCGAAATTGATACTGGAATTTTTGCAGGAGAAAAAATTACCCCCCTTCCCAGGGTTGGGTTATATGTCCCCAGAGGCAAAGGGGCGTTTCCTTCTATGATGTTAATGTTGACCGTTCCAGCAATGGTCGCAGGAGTGGAGAAAATCGTCGTCTGTACCCCTCCCGATAAGCAGGGTAAGGTTGAACCTGTTTCTTTAGTCGTAGCCCAAATGGCAGGGGTTACAGAGGTTTATAAGTTAGGAGGAGTACAAGCTTTAGCCGCCATGGCCTTAGGAACCGCCACCGTTCCTAAAGTGGATAAATTGATCGGCCCTTGTAGTATCTATGGGGCAGCCGCTAAACGCCTTCTATTCGGTACTGTAGACGTGGGTTTACCTGCCGGCCCGAGTGAATCTATCGTTTTAGCAGATGAAACCACTAACCCTCAATTGGCAGCCCTTGATCTACTTATTGAAGCCGAACATGGGCCAGACTCAGCCGCTTTATTAGTCACCCATTCGGAAACAGTTGCCCAACAAGCCAGTCAATTTGCTTTAGATTATATGGCTAAACTTCCGACTTGGCGACGAGAATTTTGTGAGACGGGATTAGGTGCTTATGGTGGTATTATTCTAACTTCTAGTATACAGGAATCTATTGATTTTGTCAATGATTACGCGCCGGAACATTTAGAAATTTTAGTGGATGACCCTTTTAGTTTGATAGGAAAAATTAAGAATGCGGGAGAGATTTTGTTAGGGAAATATACCCCATCTTCTGCGGCTACTTATGCTATTGGAGTCAATGCAGTTTTACCCACAGGAGGCTTTGCCCGTTCTTATTCGGCTGTTTCTGTTTATGATTTTCTCAAGCGTTCAACCCTAGCTTATTTAACATCTGAAGGGTTTGAAAAAGTAAAACAAACAACCAAAGTATTGGCCAAATATGAAGAATTTTCCGCTCATGGAATGGCGATTGAAGAACGAGATCATTTATTATAGTTAGGATTTGCAGCAAAAAGCGTTTAATCGTAGGGGCGAATGTTTGTAGGGGCGAATGTTTGTAGGGGCGAATGTTTGTAGGGGCGAATGTTTGTAGGGGTGAATGTTTGTAGGGGCGGGTTTTTTACAGGAGTTATGGTACTCACAAAAAAGTCAAATAAACCCGCCCCGCCCCTACATGATGCTCACAAAAAAGCCAAATAAACCCGCCCCTACATGATGCTCATAAAAAAGCCAAATAAACCCGCCCCTACATGATGCTCATAAAAAAGCCAAATAAACCCGCCCCTACATGATGCTCATAAAAAAGCCAAATAAACCCGCCCCTACATGATGCTCATAAAAAAGCCAAATAAACCCGCCCCTAAATTTATATTAAGAAGCGATACCTTCAAACAGTTTAGTTAAATCTTCATTCATTAATTGATCTTGACGTAATATTAACAAACAGCATTTAGCAAATTGATCATCGTTTTTAATCTTTTCCATGAGGAAATCTTTAACAGAACTATCCGTAATATTTTGGGGACTATATAACTTTTCAATGTCATCAAAAGACCGATGTAATACCAAGTCTTTATTTTGGAGTTCATCTTCATAAACCACCTCTTTACTCATCCATTCCCAGTCAACCCGTTGAAGCCAAAGTTTTTCCCCAGAAAAAATGGAATTGATATTAAGGGTTAAATCATCAGACACCCACCAATAAGTATCAAGATCATCATAAATATCTCCATAGAAACTATTAGGTAAGGTAACATGATTTCCTGAAAAATTGCGGATATTCACATTAGCATTAGCCGTTGTTCGATAAGCTAATTTTAAACGCAAATAAAGCCCTTCTTTTTTATATTTATCTTTGTGGGGAAGAAGATGGTGAAAACTGATGGCAGGCCCCGCATCATAAATTTCAACTAAACCCTGTCCTCGGTCTACAAAAAAATTTGACCCATAAATAGCCGCATCAACAGCCCAAGCAGTCCCACTTTGACCTAAGATATCAGTCTCATCGCCAAAATAGGGACGAGGCATCACCGTTTTTTGTACACTGGGAAAGAATTCTCTTTGACGTTCCATAGATGATCTCGTGAATGACTCAGTTTTGTATACTATTTTGGTCATTTTAATATGGTAAGAGCCACTTTTTTACACTTTCCTTTTTTTCCTCTCTGGGCTATCATGGAAAACGGTTACTGGCAACCAAGAATTGGTGATCCAACCTTAATGGGTTGGGTAACAGTTATCGCTTATTTAGTTACGGCTTTCTTATGTGCCAATCGTAGTCTTAAAACTCAACGCGATCGCTGGTTTTGGATGACTTTATCAGCCATTCTTTTATTATTAGGAATTAACAAACAATTAGATTTACAATCTTGGCTAACTCTTATCGGAAAACAAATGGCTATTGAACAAGGTTGGTACAGAGAACGTCGTCAATTTCAGTTCGATTTTATTCTGGGCTTAATCGCAGTTAGTTTTGCTGGTCTAATGTTTCTTATACAAGGGATGGGGAAATCTTGGAAAAGATTTATGTTAGCTTTATTAGGCTTAATTTTTTTGCTTAGTTTTATTGTTATTCGGGCGACTTCTTTTCATCATGTTGATGTTTTATTAGGGAGGGAATTTTCCGGATTTCGTCTTAATTGGTTATTTGAATTAGGAGGAATTAGTTGTATTGCGATCGCAGCAATTAAAAACTAGATTCTAGGGCAACAAATTGAACTAGGATGTTATCTATAAATATTGTTACTTCTAAACAACAAATGCAGCGAATTTCTGCCTTGGGATTAGATCTGGGGAAAAAACGAATTGGAGTGGCCGGTTGTGATGGCACAGGATTAATCGCCACAGGGCTAACTACCATCAATCGTAGCTCATTTTTAGCCGATGTGGAACAATTAAAACAACTAGCCCAAGAACGAGAGGCACAGCTTTTAGTAGTAGGACTTCCCTACTCTATGGATGGTAATATTGGATTTCAAGCCAAAGAAGTCCAAAAATTCGCTCAAAGACTCTCTAAAGCCTTACAGTTACCCCTAGAATATATTGATGAACGCTTAACCTCAGTAGAAGCAGAAAATCACTTAAAGTCCCAAAAACAATATTCTCGACACAATAAAGGACTCGTGGATCGAGTTGCTGCCACGATTATATTACAACAATGGTTAGATCAACGACGTTCCGCCCTTTGCGCCCGTCAGAAGTCAGCAAATTAACCTATTGACATTTTTGGGTACTTATGCAATAATTAAGAATATGGTCAAAAAATGCGGGTATAGCTCAGTGGTAGAGCGTCACCTTGCCAAGGTGAATGTCGCGCGTTCGAATCGCGTTACCCGCTTGGTTAGTCTATAATTAAAAGAATTAGGAAGTCGCCAACCCCTAAAGTGCGCCCTCAAAGTGCCAATTCTTAATTTTAGCTTGAGTCAGCGCACAATTGTGTTTTAAGCAGACACACTATATTATATAGAGCTAATTTGGAGCTACTCAACTGACAATTGTGCGACATCAAAAGCCTGTAAAAATCAACTTAAATCACGAATATCCCTGTCCTTGTCGGCGACGGGGTCGTCTTTTACCCATTATACTGACCGAAGCTTTTGGCTGTGATCGTTGTCAGCAGATTTTTGTGGTCGAAGAAAACAATCAAACCATCGAACAGTTATCATCGAGTTACCCCTATAAGCGGATGTGGCGTTGGAGTGGTTATCGCTGGTTCATCGTTCGTCCTGGATTAAGTTCGGCTTACTTACCCATTATGTCAGGCATGATGGTAGTGTTGTTCATTGGATGGTTACTATTAGCCTTGCAATCACCGGCCGGACTAAGTATTATGGTTTGGGTTGCTCTTGCTGGACTCCTAGTGGTCTTACCAGCCATTGTTTTTTGGTTAGCTTATCGGCGTTAAGACAAAAGCTATGGCAATAGAAAGCTCTTCTAATCTACTATTAACATCCCTACAACGAGCTTATAACGCTTATCTCGCCTTAGAGATGAGCAGTAGTAGCGATCGCTCTCAAGGGATCAAGTCTATGGCCAAAGGTCTGAAAAATTCCTTTGATGCTATTCTCGAAGCCAATACCTTAGATTTGGAAATGAGCCGAGAAATGGCTGTTCCTGATATTCTAATTGATTGGCTCAAATTAACTCCAGAAAGACTCCAGAATACTGTTGAAATTTTAGAGTATTTAGCTAAAGCTCCCGACCCTATCCAACAGGTATTTCATTCCCCTTACCGTGTTAATACTTCTGGAACTTATTGTCAATTAATGCCTTTAGGGGTAACGGCCCTCATTCATGAAACCTTTCCAGAGTTAGGAGCGATCGCGGCTGGTTTTTGTCTGAAAACTGGCAATAGTCTAATTTTACGCGGATGTGGCCCTTCTAGCCATTCTAATCGAGCTATTGCTGAGATTCTCCAAGAGGCCCTAGAAGCTGCTAGGTTGCCTGTTGGTTGTCTAGAAGATCTCTCAGGGGATGAAGGAACCTCTATTCAAGATTTAGTGACTCAGGATCAATACCTCAGTCTCGTCATTCCTTATGGTCGTCCTAGTTTAATAGAACAGGTGACTCAGTTGGCGACTGCTCCGGTTCTGAAGTCGGCGATGGGAAATTGTTATCTTTATTGGTCGCCGACGGTAGATTTAGATATGGTTCGTTGGGTAATTCTTGATAGTCATGCGAGCGAACCTGATCCGGTTAATGCTATTGAAAAAGTGTTAATTAGTCCGTCTCAAAATCCTTCTATTTTAGTAAGATTATTTAATGTTTTGCGAGAAAAAGGGTTTCAATTGCGGGGAGATACGGAGTTATCGTCGGAATTTCCTGATTATTTATTACCTGTTAAACCGTCGGAATGGAGTAATCCTTATTTAGATAAAATTATTTCGTTTAAGGTAGTTAATGATTTATCTGAAGCGATTATTTGGATTAATCAGTATAGTAGTGGTCATGCTGATTGTTTGGTAACAGATTCTTATCCCGAAAGTCGTCAATTTGCCACTGAAGTTGATAGTGCGCTGGTGTATATTAATACCTCACCTCGTTTTTATCGTGCGTCTAAACAAGGGGATTCTCTATTTTTAGGGGTTTCTAATCAAAAGGGACATCATCGAGGGTTGATTTCTTTGGAGACGTTTACGACGCTTAAACAGGTGGTTCAAGGTAATGGAAAATTGTAAAGTTTTAAGTTCTTTAACCTTAAACTTTTCTTTGAAAAAGCCTCAGTAGCATAAACAATATAAACAAACATGACTTACATCAGGGCAATTTGACGTGTTACGCCAAACGTAATATGATTGGGTCATGATCCAGTCATTTCAATGTAAGCACACGCGCTTACTTTTTGAAGGAGGCGATCCACCCCGTTTCCGTGCCTTCAAAGATCAGGCCATTCGGAAATTAACTCAATTGGATGCTGCCCAAACCCTAGAATTTCTTCGCTCACCGCCGGGTAATCAACTCGAAACACTCAAAGGCAATCGAAAAGGGCAATACAGCATCCGTATTAATGCTCAATTCCGATTGTGTTTCGTCTGGACAAAACATGGGCCGGCTGATGTCGAAATTGTTGATTATCACTCTTAAATAACCACAATGAAACGCCCCATTAACCAAATGCGCCCAGTTCATCCAGGAGAAATTCTCCGCGAGGATTTTCTTGTACCACTCAACATGAGTGTTAATGCCCTAGCCTTAGCCTTGAATGTACCAGCCACTCGAATTCATGAAATTGTTAAAGAACGTCGTTCAATTACGGCTGATACGGCTGAACGTCTAGCTCGTTATTTTGGCGGGGATGCCGCATCTTGGTTGAATCTTCAGGCTACTTATGATCTCAAAACATTGCCCACACAAGACGAAATTATCAAACGAATTGAGCCACGCACCATAGAACACAACAACTGATGGCGCGGTCAGTCTATTCCCATCAGCAAAAACCGTAACAGGATTAACCATTAAACCGAAAGCGATTACACTTTATTTTTGGGTAAACTGAAACTATCTATTCCAAAACCTGCAAGATAATTCTTATGACTTTAGCTGAGATACTTCCTAGTGTTCGACAACTTTCTAAAACCGAAAAACTCAAACTTATTGAGATCATAGCGCAAGAATTAGAAACAGCCGAAGATATTGCTCCTTTAGAACCATTTAAAACCTATGAAATGTCAACTCCCTACAACTGTTTTGGAGCAGGTGCATTATTGATACAATCCGATGAATCAGCAACTAAGGCATAATAATAGTGCGGTTTCCTTATTCAATTACAAATCCATCTCAGAACGAATTTGATAGTTTGCCACGATTACCATTAGTTCTCAAGCGAGAAGTATACGCCGTTGAAACTCTTGGACTTGTAGACAGTGGTGTAACTATTAACGTTTTATCCTATGAATTGGGTCTTTAACAGGACTTACGCATAGAGTCTACCGATAGTGTCTGACAAATCATAGATCTCTTTGACAAAACACGTCAGGAGTCAAAATGTGTTGCTGTATTATTGATTTTTCAAACCCAATCTATCCCTTTTTTTTTACATACTACAACTTCGTTCATTTCCCAGACAAGAGGAAGTATTATTAAATAATGATTACTAATTTTTTCCGATTCCGACGAGGAAAACCAAATAACTCATTGTTATTTTCTGGATTATTTTTGTTGCTTAGCATTCTTTTTCTTTTCGGCTTTGGTTCCGCAAAACTTTCCTGTAGTCGAGTTAATGTCAATCATCTCAATTGCTTACATACAAAATCGGTTGCGCTCGGTTTCGTTAAAGAACAAGAGGCTTCTCTTTTCTCTTTAAAAAAAGCAAAAGTTGACGAGATAATTATACCTTACTTGGATGCTGATACTGACGGAACCGTGATAAGAAGGGAATTGTCTAAGTATGGAGTTTTACTGATTGACAATGAGAATATTGTCTTTAATAATTATATCAATAATCGTGAACAACAGCAGCAAGTGGTGAATAAAATAAATGATTTTTTGAACAATCCTAGTGACTCTAGCTTACTTGTTGAAGATAGAAATTATCTTTTAGATTTTATGATATTGAGTTTCCTTACTATATCAATAATTTTACTTTTTAAAGGGATACTTACTAGTTTTTAACATCAGGTGCAAGATCGCCAGTTAAATACAGTTCTCATAACAATAAGGTGTCCTTCAGGCGAAGAACACCCCATGTTAATTTGATAGTACAAGTCAAGTTGTTTGGAGTATTAAATTAGCTAATTTTATGGACTGAAAACCCTTTTTTGAAAAAATTAGTAATCTTAACTCATGGTAGCACCAGAACGATCATAGGAAGCACGAAAACTTGACTGGGGTTTTCCTTGAATAGTTGTCCAATAATCTGCTTCAATATCAACTCCAATTTCAGAAGCAGCACGTTCAAGCATTGATTGTTGACGGTTTTTGATAATTTGATGGTGACGCATCATTAAAGCACGAGCTTGTTGTTGAGTAGACATAATTTTAGGCTCCGATTGCTGTTTGTTTTTTTATCTTCTTTACTATATATAACATAAAAAACTGTAACATATGTTACAAATAAGGAAAACAATAAAAAACTTAACATTAATTTCGGGATCATCTTACGGTCAGGGATCAAGGCAACCATTTGTCTCTAGAATCGTTATGATAGAAGATCAAGCTTCACTGAATATTTTTAAACTTACAACGCCAAACTATTATGCCACTTCCTATCGTTGCAATTATTGGACGGCCCAATGTGGGCAAATCTACCATTGTCAATCGTTTGGCCGGAGATCAACAAGCCATTGTTCATGATGAACCCGGAATCACCCGCGATCGCACTTATCGTCCGGCTTTTTGGCTGGATCGAGATTTCCAGGTAGTAGACACAGGGGGGTTAGTATTTGACGATGATACAGAGTTTTTACCCATGATTCGAGAACAAGCCATGGCTGCGTTAAAAGAGTCCAGTGCGGCGATTTTCGTGGTGGATGGACAAACCGGGCCAACCACAGGGGATAATGAGATAGCTGACTGGTTACGCCAGCAAGAAGTTCCAGTGTTATTAGCGGTCAACAAATGTGAATCTCCTGAACAGGGAATGATTCAAGCAAGTCAGTTTTGGGAGTTGGGGTTAGGCAACCCTTACCCTGTTTCTGGTATTCATGGCAATGGCACTGGAGAACTGTTAGATGATTTAATTACTTATTTACCACGACCAGAAGAAATTGTCGCCAATGATGAGATTAAGGTAGCTATTATTGGTCGTCCTAATGTGGGTAAATCTAGTCTTCTCAATGCTTTTTTAGGGGAAAAACGAGCCATTGTCAGTCCTATTTCTGGCACCACTAGAGATGCGATCGATACCTTAGTAGAAAGGAATGGAAAAACTTATCGTTTGATTGATACAGCAGGAATTCGTCGTAAGAAAAACGTTGAATATGGGGCTGAATTTTTCAGTATTAATCGAGCCTTTAAAGCGATTCGTCGTTCTGATGTTGTCTTATTAGTTCTTGATGCTTTAGATGGGGTGACAGATCAGGATCTTAAATTAGCTGCAAGGATTATTGATGAGGGACGGGCGGCGATTATTGTGGTTAATAAATGGGATGTGGTAGAAAAAGATTCCTATACCATTTATGATTTCCAAAAAATCATTTTATCCCGTCTTTATTTTATGGATTGGGCTGAGACGATTTTTGTTAGTGCTGTCACTGGTCAACGGGTTGAGAAGATTATTAATTGTGTAGATACGGCGGCAGAACAACATCGTCGCCGTGTGACAACTTCGGTGATTAATGAAGCTTTAGAAGAAGCAGCCCGTTGGCATTCTCCTACTACTAGCAGACAGGGAAAACAGGGTAAAGTTTATTACGGAACTCAGGTATCTAGTCAACCTCCAACTATTGCTTTATTTGTCAATGATCCGAAGCGATTTAATGATAATTATCGGCGTTATATTGAGAGTCAATTTCGTCAACAATTAGGATTTCCTGGTACACCAATTCGTTTATTATGGCGTGGTAAGAAAGTTCGTGATGTTGAACAAAGTATGAACCGTGCAACACGAGTTAAATAGGGAAGGTGGGCAATGCCCACCCTACTTTAATTTTACTCCATCCAAAGAATGCATTTTTCTATTTGTTGTTTCATTATTTGTTGATTTGCATGATAACGATGACCATGGCCAGGAAGTACCCATTCCCAAGAATAATCAGCTAATTTTTTCATGGAACTAATTTGTTCTGGCCAAGAATACCAACAAGCATGGCGAAAAGCATAGAGATTATTTAAGTCAGATGACCAAGCTAAATGATCCCCACTAAAAAGATATTTTTGACGATAAATAAGCACGGTATGACCTTTAGTATGACCAGGAACAGGAATGATTAAAATATCAGGAGAAAATTCAATTCTTTCAAATCCTGATAACTTAATTTCTACCTCTTTAGTCTTCTCTGTTATGTCATCAACATGAAGAATTCGTTCACAGTTAAAATGATGAGCAAACTTTTCATGATCTGCCACATCATCTCTATGGGTTAAATAAAGATATTGGATGCCTCCCATTGCTTCTAATTGTTTAACTAATGGAGGCGAAAAACGGGGTGAATCTATTAAAATATTCCCCTCTGGGCGTTGAATTAAGTAACTAGCGGCTCCAAAAGAACTTTCTGAATGATAACCACAATGATAAACGTTTTCCTCAACTAGCAAAGGAAACATTTGCTGAATTTCTTTGATATTTTTGGGTTTTTCTACAGTACCAATTGAAGCTGTGGGACAAGAAAGTAAGGCCTGTAAAGCTTCTTTTATTTGAATTTCATTAATGGGTTGATGATAAACTGCAGACTTATTTCCGTCTCGATGAAAAATTTCAGGAGCCATCCAACGACAGGTATCACAATCAATACAGGTACTATCAACATAAAAATTGCCGTTGATATTTTCGGAGCGACGTTGTTGAAGTTTAGCCATAATTTAATAAGCCTGATATAATATTAGTTATAATTTTATTTTAGCACTTAGCTTGACTTTGAATTGCTGGTTCTACAGGACTTACTATGCTAAACTAATAATTAATAAAAGGCTAAAGCCTTATTCTATAAAAACGAGCGTCCGACGAGCGCGGACTAAATTCTAGGTTGCCTACGCAACCTTTGTTTGTATAGCTTAACTATGAACGAGTTAAAGTCTATTATTTGTAATAATTTAGCTATATTGATTAAATATTTTCCAGGTATCCTCAATGAAGACATCTAGTCAACTATCTCCCTCAAATTCTTTTAAGTCCCTTCCTCGTGCCACAACTTCATCATTTCTGAGACGGTTAAAGTTAATCTTTCGTCCTATAGATTATCTCGAAGATTATGGTAAAAAATTTGGTGATTTTATTGTTCTTGGCAACTCAGAAACCCCTTTTGTTTATGTTAACCATCCTGAAGCAATACAACAAATTTTTACGGCTAAACCAGAAGTTTTTGAAACAGGTAGAGGCAATGGAATTCTCAGGTATTTATTAGGAGAAAATTCTATTTTATTACTTGATGGAGTGTCTCATCGACAACAACGTAAGCTTTTAATGCCACCTTTTCATGGAGAAAGATTACAAACTTATAGTAATGTAATTTATCAAATAACTCAAGAAATCTTACAAGAATGGAAAATTGGTCAATCTTTACTAATTCGTTCAGAAATGCAGAAAATTACTTTGAGAGTAATTTTACAAGTAGTTTTTGGGTTAGAAAAAGGAAAACGTTATGACGAATTACAAAAACTATTAACCATTTTATTAGATTCAATTAGTTCTCCTTTAAGTTCGAGTTTATTGTTTTTTAGTTTTCTGCAAAAAGATTTGGGAAAATGGAGTCCTTGGGGTCGTTTTCTTCATCTAAAAAGTCAAGTTGACCAATTATTAATAGCAGAAATAGAAGAACGCCGTAGCACAGGCAATTTATCAGGGGAAGATATATTAACTTTGTTAATGTGTGCCACAGATGAAGCAGGAGAACCAATGACAGTGGCACAATTAAAATATCAATTGATGACCTTGTTAGTAGCAGGACATGAAACAACTGCCTCTGCTTTAACTTGGGCTATTTATTGGATTCATTATCAACAAAATATTGAAGAAAAATTACGTTTAGATTTGCCTAAATTAGATAACAATAAATTCTTAGAACAGGTCACAAACTTACCTTATTTAGAAGCAATTTGTCAAGAAACTTTACGAATTTATCCCATTACTTTATCAACCTTTCCTCGAATTTTAAAAGAACCTTTAGAGATCATGGGATATGAATTTCCTGCTAAAACTGTTTTGATGCCTTGCGTGTATTTAGTGCATCATCGAGAGGATATATACCCTCAATCTTATCAATTTAAGCCAGAACGTTTTTTAGAAAAACAGTTTTCTCCTTATGAATATTTACCCTTTGGTGGAGGAAATCGTTATTGTATTGGAAATGGTTTAGCCATGTTAGAAATGAAAATAGTATTAGCTACAATTTTGTCTCAATTAAAGTTAAAATTAATCAATCCTCGTCCTCTTAAACCAATTCGTCGTGGACTAACGGTTGCTCCTCCTACTAATTTAAAGATAAAAATAGTGAGTTAGTAAAATTAAAATGATGAGTCAGGTTTCTCTAAAAATTCTATTTCTTCTGAGGTACTAATTCTGTCTAAAATAGAATTACGATGAGGAAATCTTCCGAACTGTTCAATAATATTGAGATGATGATAAGCAGACTCAATTGCCTGCGTACTATATGGATCACTTTGAAGGGTAGAAAATAAGGCTATCGCCTGATGTTGATGACTCAAATTTTCACTATGTTCAAAAGGCAGATAAATAAACCAACGTTGTACAGCTAAAAATTGACAATCAAACTGCTGAAAAATAGCATATTTAGCGATTTCTAAAGCTTGAGAATCGGTAGCAAATGCTTGAGGTTGCTCACGAAACATATTACGCGGAAATTGATCTAAAAGTAAAATTAATGCTAAACAACTTAAGGGGGAATTTTTCCAATCATCTAGTTTATGAGAAGCGGCTTTTTCATAAGTTGAAAGAAAGCGTAATTTTATTTTTTCGTCAAAGGTTGAATCTTTAATAAACCAATCTTTATTAGGCTTTCCGTAATCTTTGTGATCAGGTTTACCAAACCAAAAATCTAAAACATCAGTAAATTGACAAAAAAGTCCAAATTCATCGTTCATAGTTAGTTCCAATTTCCCCACACAGCTAAAGTTAATCCAGGAGAATAAATATTAACAAATTATGAATTATGAATTATGAATTATGAATTATGAATTATGAATTATCTCCGGTTACAGTGTTGACAATTCATTGGTAAACGCTATACTAATTATTTATAATTATAACTGTTTTAGCGAACTTAGGATGTAAAACGATTACAAATTACAGGCTTAAACCCGCTCAGGGTTAAGCTATAGGAACTAAGCCTGGCTACCCAGGCTTAAAATAAGGCTGTGTAGACAGCCTTTGTGCTTATAGAATAAGGCTTTAGCCTGTATTAATTTATTAATTTTACATGACAAATTCGATAGAAGAATTATAACTCACTAATTCCCATCATTTGTAATTGATATAATCCTTTATACAAGCCATTTTGATTAACTAATTCGTCGTGAGTTCCTGACTCTACTATTTCCCCCTGTTTTAAAACTAAAATATGATCAACATTGCGAACTGTTGAGAGGCGATGAGCAATAATAATAGCGGTTTTATTTACTAATAAATTATCTAAAGCTTCTTGAATTAAAGCTTCCGTTCCCACATCTAGACTAGCGGTTGCCTCATCTAAAATTAACACACGGGGTTGACGAATGGCTACTCTAGCAAAGGCTAATAATTGCTTTTGTCCTCCTGATAAATTTGTGCCTCTCTCTCTTAATTGACTATTATACCCTTGGGGTAGATCTTCGATCAATTTATCCACATTTGTTAATCTTGCAGCTTCTTTAATTTGTTCAAAAGAATAATCTTCTCCTAATGTAATATTTCGTTTGACATCGCCAGCAAAGAGAAAACTATCTTGAAAAATCATACCAATATATTGCCTTAATTCCACTTTAGGAATATCTCGAATATCAATTCCATCAATTAAAATTCTACCTTTACTGGGTTCATAAAGACGACATAATAAACGAATAATTGAACTTTTTCCTGCCCCGGTTGGCCCTACTAATGCTATTTTTTCTCCTGGGGGAATGATAAAGTCTAAATTCTTGAGAACAAACTCATCTTTTTTGTAACCAAACCAAACATTTTCAAATCTTATTTCTCCACTGATTTCTGATTTATTTAACGTTTCTAAAGACTGAATATTGTGTTTTGCTTCAACAATATTAATGGGTTCATTCATTAATTCACTAATTCTTTCAATTCCGGTAAATCCTGATTGAAACATGGTAAATTTATCCGCAAATTGGCGCAAGGGATTAAACAGTCTTTGTGAATAGAGAATAAAAGCAGAAAGAGTTCCAAAGGTAATAGTTTCGTTGAGAATAAAAATACCTCCTAACCAAAGAACTCCCCCAATAGCTACCAAACTAATCCATTCTAAAGTAGCAGAAACTGCCGAATCATGAAAAATTGTTTTATCTACCGAATTTCGATATTGTTGATTAATATGACGAAATAATTCAGCATTAAACTGTTCTCTACGAAAGAGTTGAACAATATTAATTCCGGTTACATTTTCTTGTAACATAGAATTGAGATCTGATAATTTTTCTCTAGATTGATAATTTGCTTTACGATATTGTTGTTGAAAATAAACAATTAGTCCGGCAATAGGAATTAACATTAACATCAATAAAAGAGATAATTGCCATTGCAAAATAAACATAGTAATAATGATTACTAAGATAGAAATAAAATCACTTAAAACCCCAATAGCACCACTAGCAAATACATCGCCTAATGCTTCTACATCACTGGTTAGACGAGTTACTAAACGTCCGACAGGGGTACGATCAAAGAAACTGGAATCTAAAGAGGTAACATGAGTAAATAAATCATTACGAACCTCTGCCGTAATTTTTTGACCTAATTTTTGAACAATGAATCCTTGAGAAGCTGCACAAATTAAACGGAGAATAATTGTTGCTAATAAGATAAAAATTAAGACTTGTATCGCCTCAGCTAAAGGAAGTTTTTCTAGAAAACTCCAAGCAGACTCTTGACGTAATAAAGAAACCGCTTGTCCAATAATTAAGGGTTGAATAGCTCCTGAAATAGATAAGGGGAATAATAAAATAAGGGACAGAATCAATAAATTAGGATTTCGACGTACATAAGGAGCTAGTTTTAAAATTAGCAGTCTATCATTTTGAGGCTTATGGATCAAAGGTTTTGACTTAGGATTAGAGGAAAAAATAGTCATTGAATATTCTTGAGTGAACCACCTTAAGTTTCTATTATCCCTTATTTTTTCAAATAAGTTAAGGAGTAATTTTGATTTAGGCTTATTATTGTTTTTATAACAAAAGTGTGTTAGATTAATTTAATTAAGATTTAACAGTTCACAGATAGCTATTCAAAATAACTCTATTGATTAAATATGATAACCCAAAATAAAATTCTATTATCTTTATCTTTGGCATTTAATTTAATTTTTATTTGTTTAACTATTATATTTATTGTGAGAAAAGGAGGATTTTCTTATATTTCTAAAAAATTAGAATTTTTAATGTCTTTTAATCAATCAGCAGAATTATTGTTTAACAGAAACAATCGTCGTAATAGTTATCAGACTAGCTATTATACGGCAAAAAATAAAATTTTTAAACAACTTCCTAACTCTGATCAAGAAATCATTTTAGTGGGAGATAGTTTAACAGATCAAGGAGAATGGTCGGAAATTTTACAAAATTATAACGTAATTAATCGAGGAATTAGCGGGGATACAACTGATGGAATTCTCAATAGAATTGATGAAATAATAGATGCTAAACCCAGAAAACTTTTTATTATGATTGGAACGAATGATATATGGAATGAACAGAAAACAGTTGATGAAGTTATTCTCAATTACCAGGAAATTCTTGATATTATTAAAACAAAATCTCCTCAAACGAGTGTGTATATTCAAAGTATTTTACCTGTCAATAATATTAATTATTCTCTCTCAATTGATAGTAATGATTTGAGTCCAATTAATGATAAACTAAAAAAACTAGCTCAAGAATTTAACTATCAATATATAGACTTATATTCCAACTTTATTGATACTTCAAATCAACTCAATTCTAATTATACTTATGATGGAGTTCACTTAAATGGCAAGGGTTATTTACTTTGGGGCAATCTCATTAAAAAATATGTTGAAAAATAGCTTAATATATTGCTATTTTTGGGTAAAGTAAGCTTTAAAATAAGAAGATTTTAGAAAATTATGATGACTATAATTTTCCGGTAATTCGGCTCCATTAAGATTCGTTTCTGTTAAATTAGAGCCTTTTAAATTGGCTCCTCTTAAATTAGCTTGACTTAAATTAGCTCCTCTTAAATTAGCTCCTCTTAAGTTAGCTTGACTTAAATTAGCTCCTCTTAAATTAGCTCCTTCTAGGTTAGCATAAGTGAGATTACTCCAACGTAAATCTACACGATCACCTATAATTTCTGTTAGATTAGCTCTGACTAAATAAGCTTGACATAAATGAGCTTGAATTAGTTGAGCATGAGTTAGATTAGCTCGATAAAAATAGGCTCCTTGTAACTCTGTCTCATATAATGTTGCTTGAGTAAGATCTGCTTCGCAAAAATTAGTTGCTATGGCATTAGCTTCACTTAAATTAGTTCGATTTAGATAAGCACAACTAAAATCAGCCCCTTTTAAATAAGTCTGTCTTAAAGAGGTTCCAATTAAATTAGCTTGACATAAATTAGCTCCTTGAAGATTAGCTTCACGCAAATTAGCCCCGATTAAATTAGCTCCTTGGAGGTTAGCATAACTAAGAATAGAACGGATAAGATTTACATTAGCTAGTTCCGCATTTTCTAGATTAGCTTCTTCTAGTTGTACCCCTTCAAGTTGTGAGCGACTTAAATTAACTTTAGATAAATAAGCTTGTTGTAAATTTCTGTTAGTTAAATCAAGCTCTGTGAGATCGGGTACAATTTTGGGGTTATGTTCTCGCCATGTTATCCATTTTGTCTTTCCTTGCTCTAGTAATATAAGATGTTCTAAATTAGCCATTTTTGTTATTATACCATAAATATCTCTTATTTTTAGCCTAGCAAAGAAGGGGACATATAGCAGAAGTTTCCAAGTGGTAGGGGCGGGTTTTTAGCAAAAGCCGATAATGATAACAAATATGTTAGATAAACCCGCCCTAGTTTAAGTCTCCAAGTAAAATATTGTCAATAGGAGAAAGGCTATATTTAACAACTTTATCCGTTAAAACTTGATAAGATTAGCACTTTTAAATCCTAAAAGATCATTTTTTTTCTAATTCATTCATTTCCATTTTATTCACCTCCTTTCCTAAACGAATTAATCCGGGAGAACAGTCAAAGCGATCAAGATGAATTTCAATAAAAGAGACACAATCAGTATTACTTTTCGCCTTGATCAAGGCTTCTTCTAGTTCCCCCTCTGTTGAAACTTCACAACTCCAACTTTCGCCAAAAATATGAGGTAATTCATGATATTTCCAAGGTTGAATATCATTGTATGGCCCATCATGAATTAATCTTTCAATAGTATAACCATCATTATTAAGTAAGAAAATAATTGGATTAAGTTTATGCCGAATAATGGTAGATAATTCTTGGGCTGTCATTTGAAATGCACCGTCTCCTACAAAAACAATAGGACGATGTTTTGGAGAGGCTAAAGCAGCCCCTAAACAAGCGGGAATTGAATAACCAATAGACAGATAAAAAGCTTGTCCAATAAACTCTGCTCCTTTGTGCATTAATAAATCAATGGTGGCAATAATCGCATCTCCAGTATCAGAAATAACGATAAAATCATCATCTAAAAAATGATTAATTCGTTCGTAAAATTTCTGAGATATTATTTTTTTATCTGGTTTAACTTCAAAGTTTTTTGTTAATAAATAAGAAGCTGGTTTAATGTCTAATGATTCATAATTTCGCGAAGTTAAATTATTCATTAATCCATCAATAAAATCTCCTAAATAAATAGGCTGATAAAAATGATTTTTTATTTTGACTTTTTCAGAATTAGCATTAATTAATTTTTGTGCATCAAGTTGAGCAGTATAAATGCCTAAATTCATATCAGACATAATCGCGCCAAGACATAAAATACAGTCAGAAGTTTCAATACGTTGACGGATAGATTCTCGACTTAATGCCCCAACATAATTACCAATAAATTGAGGATGTAACTCTGGAATACAGGATTTTCCTAGTAAAGTAGTGGCAATAGGATAGCCTGTTTTATCTAATAATTTTATCAATTTACTTTGCATCTGAAATCTATGAATTTCTACTCCAGATAAGATAACAGGTTTTTTTGCTTTTTCTAGTAAGGTAACAGCTTCTTCTACCGCTTCATTTAAAGCATTAATATCAGTTAATTCTTTGATGGGAAGTGAAATATCAACAGAAGGGGGACAAGGTTGATTGACTAAATCTGAAGGGATTTCAATGTAAACTGGTCGTTTATAATGGAGACAGGCAGCTAAGACTTGATCAATTTGTTTAGCAGCTTGACCTGGTTCAGTAATAATAACAGCCGCAACTGTCGCTTTTTCCATAATAGAAAATTGTAAATTATAATCTCCTGTTGTATGATGTAATAAGAGATGATTTCCTCTAACCGCATTATTAGGTCCGCCGCTAATTACCACTAAAGGAACTCGTTCTGCATAAGCTCCAACTACCGCATTAACTAAACTAAATCCTCCCACTCCATAGGTAATGCAAACAGCCCCTAATCCTTTGATTCTAGCATAAGCATCAGCAGCATATCCAGCATTAAGTTCATTACAGGTACAAATTAAATCAATTGGACTTTCAACAAAAACATCCATTAAGCTAAGAACATAATCACCTGGAACCCCAAAAATGTGATTAAGACCAAGTTCTTGTAACCGATTACACAAATATTGACCAACACTAATCATAAGACTATTCTAATCATATTTTTTTCTACTGTAACTTAAATTTTCAAAAAATGGTAAACTGTTTTGCATTTAAAATGCTTATTAAAAATTTGAGTATAAAGATGAAGGTTCTAGCGGACTTACTATCCTAAACTAATAATTAATAAAAGGCTAAAGCCTTATCCTATAAAAACAAAGTCCGACGAGCGCGGACTAAATTATAGATTGCCTACGCAACCTTTGTTTATATAGCTTAACTCTGAGCGAGTTAAAGTTTATTATTTGTGATAATTGAGCATAACTTGTCCGGTAAAACCTTATTTTTCTGACGAAGAAACACAAAGATTAGCAGAAAAATTTGTTAATCGGACTCAAGGAACAGAGTTAGAAAATCTATGGAATGAGAAATCTTACTTTCCGTGCTATTATACCTAAGCGAGCAGTTCTAGCGGGTAATAGTCGTTAGAAGTGATAGGGAAAGTTCGGTGTAAGTCCGACGCTGTTCCGCAACTGTGATGAGACTTTATTTCTTGGTCTTTAAGTCAGAAAACCTAGCAATATCGCGCCATCATTTTGATTAACTGGTGGCTCAATGATCAATTTTAAATCTATCTGCGAGGTACGGATGAGATTGAATGTTATGTCGAATTATCGATGGTTAAAAATTAGTTGTTTTATAACTCTTTTTTCTTGTTTAATGATAGGCGAAAAAACCCTAGCTCATCATGCTTTTGAAGGAAAAACGCCTACGAATTTATTTGAAGGATTTGTATCAGGATTAGCTCATCCTATTATTGGGTTAGATCATTTTGCTTTTGTGGTAGCTAGTGGATTATTAGGAGCAAGATTAAAACAAGGAATCTTAGTTCCTATTGTTTTTATTTTAGCAACTATGGCAGGAACTGGGATTCATTTACAAGAAATTAATTTACCTTTTGCTGAAGGAATTATTGCTGCTTCTGTGATTATTTTTGGCGGATTATTAACGGTTAAAAATGAGCGTCTAGATGCTTCTTATTGGTCTATGATGGTTGTATCGACTTTAGCCATGTTAGCAGGTATTTTTCATGGTTATGCCTATGGTGAATCCATTGTTGGCTCGGAAATGACTCCACTCATGGCTTATTTAGCTGGATTTGCTATGATTCAGTTAATTGTTGCTTTACTTGTATTTTTCGTCGGGAAGGTAATGTTTAAACAGGGTGAAAATAAAGCATTTTCTATTATTAGATTAATTGGGGTAGGAATTAGTGCTTTAGGGTTTGTCTTTTTAAGTGCTAATTTTGGTCATTAGTTATGATAGGCTGATTAGTAACATAGACATCTTGCCTGTGACAAGAAATCTGATACCTTGAAAGGTGCAGCTACCAAAACAAAGCCCGCCTGCGCGGGCTAATTTATTTGTTAATATTAATATTTTAGGAGTCAACGGCCGTTGACCCCTACTTAATCCTATAAGTAACGTGCGCAAAATTAATTAAACAACCAGGGCGGGTTTATTTAATTTTTTTGTAAGAATCATTGATTTATGTAAAAAACCCGCCCCTACAAATTTTATGTAATTAATTTTGTTTGACTACTTATTAATTAACTAAAATAACCTCTCCAAACCAATAATCTTTCATTTGTTCTGCTGTTACGATATCAAGACCAAATAAAGGATTACCTATCATAAACGCTTTATTTTTGGGATCAATTTTTAATAATGCAACCGCATGAGGAAACTGTTGACTCAGCCATCTTTGCTTAACATGAAGTAATGCAAGTTTATTTTGTTTGATTAATTCATCTAGGGTCATATCATAATGATAATCAGGATTTAATCCTAATTGTTCCATTGCGTTTATTTCTCCTAAAGTATTCGTTCCTAGTCGATTAGTTTGAGTTAACTTTACAACATCTTTTTCTACAATTTCGGGGTGTTTTCCACTGGTTCTGGCTAAAGTAGCAATACTAGCTGGCGCACAAGTTACAGTCGTACTTTGTAACACAACTCCATCACTCATTTTAAATTTTCCTACATCATTAGTGATGGGAGAGAACCAATAAAAAAGTAAGACTAAACAACCACTAATTGCTCCAATTCCTAATAATAATTGATTGCGGCGTTGACTTGATGAAATACCAGCTATTTCTAAACATAATAAAAAGCCAAAAATAAAACAACCAAATCCAAATAAGATTTCATCAAAATTGGCTTGAAGATGAAGTAAAAACATAATAGGAAAAATTTTAGGGGCGTGAGAATATAAATTCAAGCGATCAACTAAAATTAAGATAGTTAAAATAGCAGCAAGACCAAGAAAAACACCTCTAGCTTTTTTTTGATGTTTATCGAGAGCATTTTCTGCGGTGATGCCTTTTTGTGCTAGTTGATTTCCTAGAAATCCACCCATTCCTAATCCAATGATTCCAGCAATAATCAAATTTATCATAGTTATAATCTTCCTATTTTATTCTACGATAACTAAGAAAGTAATCAACTGTCAGGAGTAAAAATACGGAGGTGAATCATTAAATTTATCATACCTAATTCAGTTGAGTTAAGCTGTTTATGTAGAGACAATTCATATATAGCATTTCCATTTGAGATGTGGATTTGGAACGGGTATCTTTCCCGTCACAGGCTAGAAGTCTGTGCCACAAATGTTTATATGTCAAATGGAAACACTATATTGCTATAAGTTCTCCTGTGTTTAAATCCCAAACATGAATGATATTATCAAAACCTCCACTAGCTAATAATTGACGATTTTGGGTATCTTTCCAAGGACTAATGGCTAAACAACGCACAGAGTTTGTATGTTTATCTAAAGTATTAACTAACTTGAGATTTTGCCAATTAAATGTTGTTGAAGATGTTTGAACATCATTAATTACTTTTTTTTTACTCTCAGGTTCATTAGAAATTTTTGCGATATGATCAACAAGGGCTTTATTAACTGAAATAATTTGCTCAAGTTTAGAATTAATTTGTTGACGTTCTTTGGCAGCTATTTCTAATTTTTTTTCTAGTAATTTTTGTTTTTCTTGGAGAGAGTTAATTGTTTTTTGATAATCATTCTTAATTTTTAATATTTCTTGATTTAATTGAGTTAATTGAGATTCAATTTCCTCTTGTTCTATGTAATCTTTTGTGCTAAGAATAGCCCTACTATTACTAAAATCAAGGATTCCTAATTCTTCCAATTTCCACTGCTTACCATTAGCCATTAAAGAAAGTTTTGCAGGTTTAATTAATGAAAATTTTCGCGTCCCTATTTCTTCATATCCTTGACAAGTAAAAAGAGATTGAACTGTTTTTATTGAGTTAGCATTTATGCGAATATTATCTTTAGGAATTAACCAATAATTATTCTTTTCTGTGACAATTATCCAATAATTACCATTACTTACTTGTTCTAAATAAATACTTTCATTCGTTTGTCTTTGATAACTTTCCGGGGTTAAAGCAACTATAATAGCAAGATGACTTAAAATTTGGGGACTGTTATGATAAATATCAATTAATTCAGTTTCTGAAGCTTTAATACGAGAAATTTTAGGTAATTCCATCGCACCAGTTACCCGCGAAGCTTTAATCATTCCCCAAGGATGACTCCCTTGTTCTAAAGACTTGACAAGAGAGTTAAATTGAGTTTCTAATTGATTAAATCTCTCAACAATATTTTCCAAATTATTATCAGACAAACTTACCTCCTTTTTTAGCCACATTTAAGGGTTTTAAAGCCAAATTCTACTCCTTGGGGTGCAGGTGCGTCTTTATCTACTTTAACAATACAAGGGTCAATCTTTGGTTCACCTTGGTCAAATTTCCATGATTTTCCTGACCCGTCAGTTTTAATTGTAATAGATTTTAATTCTTTTAAAACATCTTGACGGGTGACATTTTCGGGAGACTTAGTAGCTTTTATTGCTTGAATAATTGCTTCTGCTGCATCAAAACTAGCTACAGTTCGCCAGTTAATATTTCCTCCCCATACTTTTTGAGATTTGTTAGTATAAGTATCACTAGGAGCGACAGGAACTACTAAATATAAATTATTTACATCATTGCCTCCTTGTTCAAGAGTTGTGGGAGAATAAAGCGCATCTCCTCCTAATAATTTAATATTGGTATTTGCTTTAAGCTTTTTGGCAATTCTAACAGCAATAGAAGTAGAATTAACACTCGGTAATAAAATCGCTGTATCTGCTTCATCTTTAATACTATTGACCGCTTTTTCAACATCAAAATCTTCAGCTTCAATACTAATTTTATTCATAATAGTTGCTGAAGTTAAAGCATTTTCTATTTCTTCGGTAAGACTTTTACTATAAACACTCTTTGAATCGTAAAAAATAACAATTTTCTTGGCATTTAATTTTTTTTCTGCATAATTGGCTAATATAGGAGCATTGGCCGCATCAGAAGGTACAGTACGAAAGAAAACTTTATGCTCACTTTTTTGATTAATTTCGTGTAAGCTAATAGCGGTACTTGTTGGTGAAATCATCGCTAATTGTTGTGTTTCATAAGTCGGCAATGCTTCTATGCTCGCATCACTAGAATTATGTCCAATTACCGCTAAAATATAGGGATTTTTACTAAGTTCTTGAGCGACAATAGGAGCAATTTTAGATTCATTTCCATCATTAACAATGACTATTTCTAGTAAGCGATTTTGAATTCCACCTGCTTCATTAACTTGGGTCTGAACATCAGCAATACCCCGCAAAATTTCTTGAGCAGATTTAGGTTTACTGACATCACCTTTACTCGGAACAACAACCGCAATAGTTAAAGGACAACCCTTATTTCCTGTGGTAAACTCTTGACGTGCTTGAGCATTATTACGGTAAATTTGGGGTTCAGGGTCAGTTCTAGCAGCATCAACCGCATAATCAAAAAAGGTCTTAGCTTGTTCGTAGTTTCCTATTTTAAATTTCTCAGTTCCTCGGTTAAGATCTATGTTAGGTTCTCCTTGAAAAAGACTTCTTTGTCCTAAACTAAATCTTTCTGGTTCTTGTGTGGGTTGAAATATCAAACATTCCTTAGTATCAGGAGTATTGTTATTTGAAATTGTTGGTTCCGGTGTTGGTTCCGGTGTTTTTTTATTAATAATAAAACCGTAAACCGCACCTCCTAAAATTCCTACACCTAATATTACTGCGCCTAAAACAATTGGTAAATTAGAATTATTCGTAGGTGATGTTGTCTTTTGTGTTGAAGAAGTCGAACCACTAGAAGTTTGTGGTTGACCAGTTGAATGAGGAGATGTTGCACCGCAGTCGATACACTCTAAACCGTCTTCGACAAAGCGTTCTTCATGGGGTTTATTAGATGGCCCCGTACATTTCCATTTCTTTTTTCCACCCATGATAATCAAGTTTATTAACAATATTTTATTAAGTATATAATATCTATCATAATTTTATGGTTCTACCGGACTTACTATGCTAAATTAATAATGAATAAAAGGCTAAAGCCTTATGCTATAGAAACGAAGTCCGACGAGCGCGGACTAAAGTCTAGGTTGCGTAGGCAACCTTTGTTTGTATAGCTTAACTCTTCAGAGTTAAAGTTCATTGTTTGTGATAATTTAACACACCTCGTTCCTCTAACACCCACTGTCCATTTCCTCCTGACACTTTCCCTGGTTTAACCAGTTGAAAGTTTTTGGGATTTGAGTTATCTTTTTTATAATCCTCACACTTAAATAATACTTCAACTGATGTCATATCGTTTGTATTTAGTGCGTCTTCTTTGGGGACAAGATACAAGTTACCCTGAATATTCACTATCCAATATTTAGATGGACTCTGTTCAGTCAAAATAGGTTTCTTCCCACTTCCAGTACGACTGCTTTCAATACTTGTAGATTCGGTTGAAACAGAAATTAGTCCGTTATCATACTTAAGTAATTTATTATCATTATAAATAGAAATTAACTCTTGTTCATTCGTAATTGTTGCTTTTTTAGTAGCAAGTGCAGACGTTGATGAATAATGTCCTGAACCATTATTAGGGAGTGAATCGCTTTGTCGGGATGGAAAATTTGAAGGAGTTTGATTATTTGAGTACAATTTTTCTTGAGATAATTTATTAATTGTTATCTCTTGTTGTTTGTTGGTTTGTTTAAGCGACTCTAACTCTCTGTCAAGTTTATTGATTTCTTCTACTAACTGTTTAATATAATTCTCTAGTTTTAAAACAGTGTTTTGTTCATTGTGGTAATTATAAGTTGCTACTTTGTTTTTTGAAAAAGTGTTGTTTTCGTCTGGATAATTAGGATTTTCTAATTCGTTAATGAGATCATTGTTTCTTCTATCTTTTCTTCTCTTAGAACCTAAATCACTAAATATCTTACCTTTATTACTCATCAAAGGTAAGACAATTATAGCTGTACTAAATATCAATAATCCCAACAGCACAACTACAGTAATGATGAATTTCTTATTAGTATTATTTATTTGCTGAGTAAGAACTTGTTTCTCATTTTCAAGAGTTTGATTTTTTTGATTTAATAGAGTATTATTTTGCTTTTCCTGAGCAATTTGTTTATTTAACTGCTCAATTTGATCTTTAAGTTCACTAACATCAGAAGTATTTAATAAATCATCTATTTCTTTTTTAATCTTTTCTAGCTCATTTTTAATTTCTGTTATTTTATCTGTAGTTTTCTCTTGTAATTCTCCCTGTGTTATTTCAGCAAAAATACCATATCTTTTAAATTTACCATTTTCTGATGGCTTCATTTCTAGCTGTTTTTGAAGTTGCTCAATTATATCTTTATCTTCCTTAATAATAGGATCATATAAAAGTTTAATAATTTTATCAAAGTCAGTTATTTTTTGCTCTAATTCTGTAATAAAATCATTTTCATTTCTCTCAAAGTTAATTACTTCATTAAGGGATGATTTAACTATAAATTCCTTATCTATTTGAACTTTTAACTTTCCCCAACTTTGCTTAAATTGATCCCAAGAATCAGTTGTTGGTTTAAAATCAATACTATTTTTTATCTTATTTTTTTCTTCTTCATCTTCAGTAGTAACAAATTTTTGCAGGTTACTATTAAGTAATATTATGTTTTTTTCAAGGTTATCTAAGCTAGTTTCAGCATCAGTAAGCGTTTTTTGTAATTCTTCTAAATTTTGATTATTTTCTGCTAAATTTGCAGGACTTTGTACCGCACTTTGACTTGACAAATTTTCAGGATCATTATTTTCGGGTTTACAACTAATCAATAACCCAGATGTTAATAAGGGTAATACTAAAGCTAAAATTAATTTTTTATTTTTCATACGTCTATATACTTATTTATTAAGAATGAGTTAACACACCTCGTTCCTCTAACACCCAATGTCCATTTCCCTCTGACACTTTCCCTGGTTTAACCAGTTGGAAGTTTTTGGGGTTTGATACATCTTTTTTATAACCCTCACACTCAAATAACACTTGAACTGAGGTCATATCGTTTGTATTCAGTGCGTCTTTTTTGGGGACAAGATACAAGTCACCATTAATAGACACTATGCAATACTTCGATGGACTCTGTTCAGTCAAAATAGGTTTCTTACCACTCCCAGTACGACTTGTTTCAATGCTGTTTGGTTCCATCGAAACAGAAATTAATTCTTTATAAGTATCTTTCAGCTTGTTATTATTATAAATTTCAACTAATTTTTCTTGATTTTTGTCAGCAGAAATTAATTCATTTGTTTCACTCAATTCGGAATTATCTTGTGAATTTTGCTCAAGAGAACTTAATGAGGTTAGTTGTGGTTTTTCTGTTATATAAGAACGTATAAATTCTTTTAATTCTTGTCTCATTTCTCTGAGTTCAGAAAGATTATTAGCTATGTTTATATAATCCTGTTTTAAAATATTTAATTCATTTTCTAACTGCTTATTTTTCGTTTTTTCTGCTTCTAATGATTGAGAAATAAATTTATTTTCTTCTTCTAATTTAAGTAACGAGGAGTATATATTATTTTTCTCTGTTTCTGCTTTTTTGAGTTGATTTTGTAAATTTTCCTTTTCCTTTGAAATACCTCTTAAATCAGTCTCTAATTTTTCTACTTTTTGACCATATGTTTTTATTTGTTTAACTAAATCATCTCTTTCCTTTATTGCTTCGTGAATAGTAGATTCTAATTTCATCAATGGAGAAACATCGCCAAATTCTATCTTTCCTTGTTCTTCTAACATTCATACATCTCCATTCGACTTTAGGGATACTTTAACAGGTTCATGAACAATACAATGTCTATTTCATTCACATTAATATCCTTCACAAGCAAAATTTTCTCTAATATTGTAAAACTCCTTGTTCCTCTAACACCCATTTTCCATTTCCCCCTGATACTTGTCCTGCTTTAAGTAGTGTGAACACTTTGGGGTTTGATACATCTTTGTTATAATCCTGACACTTAAATAATACTTCAACTGAGGTCATATCATTTGTATTGAGTGCATCTTCTTTGGGGACAAGATATAAGTTACCCTGAATATTCACTATCCAATATTTAGATGGACTCTGTTCAGTCAAAATAGATGTCTTCCCACTTCCAGCACGACTGGATTCAATGCTGTTTGGTTCCGTTGAAACAGCAATTAAGTCTTTATATGTCTCTTTTAGCTTGTTATCATTATAGACAGAAAGTAATTCTCGTTGATTGTTTTGAAGAGAAATTGATTGCTCATTTTGTATTGATTCGTTATTATCTTGTGATGGAATTTCAGTCTTTTCCTGTGTTTCTTCCGTTATATTTGATGATAAATCATCTGTTTTTGTGAGTTCAGGTTCTACAGATTTATGTTTTGGGATTTCTGGTAAAAGTTTTGGATTCTTTTCTAAAATTATATCAAGCTTTTTAATAATTTCTGGTAAAAGTTTTAAATTTTTATTGTCTTTCAAAATCCTCCTAAGCGTTTCAATTATCTCAGTAGTTTCTGGACTTTTCTCATCTAATTTTTCTATCTGCTTTGCTATTAAAGTGTCATATTTCTGAATTAACCCTTCAAAAGCTTTGAAAAAATCTAAATTCTTCAACTCTTGTATAGATTCAGGTTTAACAGTGATTGCACTGTCTAAGGAAATTAAATTATCTTCTTTAGATAAATTAAGAGTAATTGTTTGCTCTTTTTTAGAATCATATTTAAACTTTAAAAATATCTTAATTGTTAACAAAAGTAAAGCAATTACTAATAAAATCAGAGATGAAAATAAAATAATTTGTATTAAATTAGCAGTTTCGTAGAGTGATTTTTTGTTCGCTAGTTCGGAATTTTCAGCCTTTAAATTCTTAACCTGATTGTCTAATAACTTAAGTTGTAAATCTCTAATAATTTTAGGAGATTCTTCTAAATACTTAGTTTGAGTTTCTTTAGTGTTTTTGTCAAACTTATCTTTTTCACTTGTGGGAATCTTATCTGCTGTCCCAAATAACTCTGCTTGTGCTTCAGTAATTTCTTTAGTTTGTGTTTTTTGATATAAAGGCAACCATAAGATCAAAAATTTCTTGTTATTGTCTATTTCTTTTTTTTGTTCAGGTGGAAGTTTATCATAATATTCTGATTTTAGGGTATTCAATTTTTTTGTAAACTCATCATCAGATTTATTTAAAGTAGCTAAATCAGGTTTGTTTTTAGCTAGATTATCAACTTCTGTTTTAACACCTTCTATTTGAGTGTTAATATCATTTTTATCTTGAGATTTGACTGAATTTAATAATCCATCTCCGCAAATCAATACACTAAATAATAAAGAAAAAGTTAATAATTTTTGTGTTAATTTAACTTTGCTCATTTGACATTCTCCTATGGTCTAAAAATCATGAAAAAAATCAAAACAGGCTAAGCTTTTTAAAAACCTAACCTGTGTATTCATCAATTATTTTTGGGGTGTTTTGATTTTTGCCCAGTCTTTCGCTAATACCCTTAATAAAGCTTTTAAGCCTAAAATAAACGGCGGTTCAAAGCGAATTTCTTCAGATTTTCCTTTCATTTCTTTGATTAAGATATCCTCTAAAGCACGCTGTGTTCTCTTCCACAGTTCAGAATTATCTTTAGTATCTGGACTCATTTTGTAGTCTTTTAAAGCGAAAATTTCCTCAATATTTAACTCCTTCAAAACTTTATGAAATTCACAGAGAAACTTGGGTAACTCTACTAATTCAGGAATTTTAAAGTCCTTAAGTTCTAATTCATCATCCTGTTTTATGCGAGAATTAGCAGTGATTTTATCTGGTACATCTTCTTGATTAATGTTGTAAATTATCAGACAAGCTTCTCCAGCAATTAGGCGGTCATCTTCCTTAATATCCCTTACTTCCAGTCTAGAATCTTCTAACACTAATCCACAAGCAACTTCATCTTTCGGTTGACATCTGTTAGTTAATACTGTTTCAATATTACTATGAGGAAATCCCGACGCAGAACTCAACATTCGACTGAGTATCTTATTAATTTCTGAAGCAGGACTAAAGTTTCCTTGATCATCCAACCAATGTAAAAAGCGAGAACCATTTCCTCCAATATAAACTGGAGTAATACCCTCACGAGAATGTTTACCCTCTTGTTTAAGGACTTTTAACAAAATTCCCACATAATAATAAAGTCCAGCAACTCCAATTGCCATTACTGTAACTAATCCTTTCATGTCTTCTTCATCGGCAATTTGTTCCCTTTCGTTTTTCAACCAGTTTTCACTTTCCAAGCGTAACCAGACATCTAATTTCGCATTAAATGCACCTGTATGTAATCTGTCCCAACCTCCAAAATTATCTTCTAATCTGTTTTTGATAAAGGAAGGATTCTCTCGCACAATTTCAGAAAAAATGTCCCTTCCTGCTAAGAGAACAGAACATTGATGAACTATTTTTTGACTGTCCCAAATAGAAATATCTGAAGTTCCGCCACCCATATCAATACAGGTAGTGTAAACTAAATCTTGACGCTCATAATCAGCAAAATATTGAGCAGAAGCTAAGCTTTCTGTTTTCAAATGTTTAGAATCATTCGGGGTTGGATACTTGTGAGTAATTCCTGTAGTTTTTCCTAAGTCAGTAAGAATTTTTTTCCAACTGCTAACATAACCTTTCCTTTCTGCATGAGAAAAAGCAGAGGGATAAGAGATGGCCCATTGAATAGATTTAACCCCAGATTCAGCCGCTAAAGCCGAAATATGTAAGGCTAAATGGCTAATAAATAACTGATAGTATTCGGTGTTTCCTTTTTGCCATTTCAGATTAGTTTTGATATGCTCTTCTTGGGGCTTAAATGTCTTGTTATTGGGGATATACATACGTCCATCAAAAATCGGTAATTTAACCTCATGGTTCGGATTTTTTCCATTAGTAGTGAGGACGCTAGATATCGGTAAGGGTTTATCTTGAGGAATGAAATTTTCTGGTATAAAAAACTCAAACAAAGCGTTCAAAATTGTATCTGGTGCAGCTTTTGTAATCTGACGTTGTAGATTTTTTAATGGCAAAGGTTCAGGACTATCTTTGAGTTTAATAAAAATATTAGTGAAAGAAGTCCCAAAGTCTACCCCAACTTTCCAATCCCGATTTTTATTAATATCAGTGGGAGACTTCATTAAAATCATTCCTATTAGGTTTCCCTGACCATCTGTACAAGGAAATACTTCAGGAAAAGCTGGTGATTTGGATAATTGATATTTACCAAATCCCACGTTAAAATCGTAAGAATCTTTCGCTTCAGGAATAGTGATTTGAAATGCTTTTGCCCCTAATTCTGAATCGTAGTAAAATGTGTAGTATTCTTGCCAACCTTCTGTACGAAAATTGGGCCAAATTTGTACAACAGGTAACTGTTCTCCAAGACAATTTTCTTCTTTGAGATCATATTCTTTGTACAATGGATAAGATTGTTGCTTCTGCTTAACTCCACTCAGAGGTAAATTTAAAATGAGACGAACTTTGCCATTATTCTGCATTTTAAATGTAATTTTTTCGACTAATTCTTCTGGTGTAAAGTAGTCAACCAACATAGAATTAAGTGGAATTAAAGGAGTCACTGGCTTATTATTAAACCGAATAACGTCATTCTTTTTTTTGTCAGGTAATAAAGCACCAGGTAAACCGTCTTCCAATTCGATAAAGTATAATTCAGGAAAAAATAAATCGTCTTTTTTGACTAAATTAACTTCTTTTACCCATCGTTCTTTAAAGTGAGCAAATTGTCCAGGTTTAAGAGAAGCTAAAGTTTGTCCTTCATGTAGCCAAATATTTTGCGGTTCCACTCCCCAAACTTTAGGCATTTCTTCGGGGTCATAAAGCAATAAAGGCAGTTGTTTACCCGTTTTGACTCTACTGGGTATCAATGCCACGCTGGAGGGTTCTGGAGGGGCTTTAACGGGCTTATTTAGCGCTATTAAAGCCCCTCGGTTAATAGGTATTCCAAAAAATTGTTCATTGGTGCTAAAACATTCTTCTGGTTGTAGTTCTTGATTTTGGGCTAAACTACGCTGAAAATCGACAATTAAGCCTGTAATAGTATTTAAAGCTGTATCATTACCGCCGTATTGTCCTAATTGTTGACTTAGGTTTCTTAACCACATCCACAATAAGGCCTGTTCTTCAGCATTAAGAAAAGCTTGAGGGGCCTGTAATCGTTGTAATTCCCGATTCCACCAAGGTAACTTACCCCAGTCAGCTTCGGCCGAAGGAACCACCAAAGTAGTCGGAGAAGTCATTCCTACAGGTCTCTTATGACGAACATTGTCTATTTCAACTTCGTACAAGAAAACGTATAAATCTTGCCAGGGATGTTTATTTTGTAGGGTATAAAGGTTTCTTTCTCCATAATTAGGTTTTAAGTCGAATAATGACTTGCCAAAGCTGACCCCTTGCAATTTATCACTGCCTAACTCTACCAATTTGGCAGTTAAAGGTAAACCTCTCATCTCCGCTAAAGCAACGGCAGCTAACATTCCTTGCCACTGGTCAATAAATTGCGATCGCATGGAGTGTCTACGATCATATAATACCATCTCAAAAGTGAGAGGACGGGCCCACATAGTAGGCACAGAACTAATATTTTTAATCGCTCCAGGAGCGTTATATTCTAAGCTAGTAGCGACATTATGAAAAGCTGTACTTTGTTGTTCATTCCACTTTCCAGGGACATCACTACTGATATCACTATCTTCCCTCATTTGAGGCAATAGTAAAACGGTTTTTTCAGACATTTTTTAATCCTCCCTAAAGTTCACATAATTTGTACAAAGCTTTGGCTAATCCTACCGTTCCCGTTTTAGGTTCGCTAAGATTTAAATAACTAGGCTTAAGATTTTCTTTTATGGTTTGAACTGTATCTTGATCTTTGCGCCCTTTGTCTCTGGTATCCCCATAAAACAACTCGGACAAATATTCTCCTTTAAGTTGTCCATCAAGATTATTAAAAGCCCGATAACGAAATAGTTGAACGGCATCTCCATCACATTGATGAAATTCTAAAATCCAACGCAAATAATCTTTACACCAATCTGTAATTACTCTAATTGCTGTTTGTTCTTTAGTATTATTAAAATCAGGTAATTCTTCACCCTTTTTATCTAACATTTTTCCCATAAACCCATGTTCAGGTTTGAAAAATTCAATAAACCAAGGCGCACCTTTTTGGAATTTATTGACCCCAATTTTTTGCGCGGTAGCTAATTCTGGTTCTATATTAGACAGCCAAACATAAGCAAATCTAGCCCCAGTGACTAATGCTTTTTTGACTTCTGGAACTTCGGGTAAATCATTCCAATCTATCTGTTCTCGACTGTTACGACTATTTAAGACAACAGTTCCCTTATTAGCTGGTGTATTCATTAAAAAATGTCGGGCCGCTAACCCTGCATATAGTTCTAAAAAATGGGGTTCATTGCGTTGTGTATTCTTTCCAGTACTAAACTCGTACTTAGAAAAATTTTGATTCCCCAATAAATAAACAGTGTCAAAATATTCATTTTGATCTCGATAGTATTGTAGGGCAGCTTCTGTATTCAGTAAAAATTGGTCTGAACTCGCATAAACTTCCTTAGTCGCTTCGGGACCAGTGGGGGGTGAAAATTGAAAATAAGGCAGCACAAATAGACAACCTAGTTTAACATTATCACGAACGCTCTCTTTCTCTAATTTATTATGAATGAGACGACCTAATGTTGGCAATCCAGATGCACCAGTTCCTCCAAAAATTGAGCCACATAAGAATATTTTTGAAGCTTTACCGGCTCCTTGGTCAGCTTTAATTTGCTTAATTAGACTGGCCCAGGGTTCATCTTGTAAATTATCTAAATCTAAGCGACTCATAATTCCTGAACCAATGGCTGGTCGTCCCCTAAATCCTACATCTAAGTTAGCCTCTCTTTCTTCTTTGGTATAAAGAACATCAAAAAGATAACCTAATTCTTCATGATTTTGAGTCAGGTTATTGTAACCAAAAAAGTCACCTAAATTCTTATTTAAGTTAGTCCCAATAAAAGGCGACCAAACATCAGGAGTATAAGATTCAACTTTAGTTTGCATCCAGGGACAATCTCGCTGTTCTCCTAATAATAATTGATAGTTTCGTTGATAAACACTTAGACTTAATTTTGATCTTTCTAAATTACCATTAGTTTCATCAGCATCAATAAATAATAGACGCATCGGTTGTTCAGTCAACAATCCCACAGAGGCGATTTTCATCATTGCGTCTAAGCATTTTGCCCCTGTACCTCCAATGCCAATAACGTAAAGTGAATCCTGTGCCATAATCTATCCAATTAAACGACGTAATAAAAATGAGCCTGGTGGAATATGTTTAAATAATCCAGGGGAACTAATAGCTGTGGGCAACCAATATAGTATCAGTCCATTTAAGATAAAAAAGCCTACGAGAGACAATTGTGCGTCACTACTTTCATTGAAAAAGAAAAGGGCAATACCAATACTAATAATGGGCAATAATCCTAATAACCACCAAGTCAAACTCCACTGAAAAGTATCAATAGCTCCTTTAACTTTAGCAATTGCTGTCATCATACACCAGATAACAGTAGCCACCACAGAAGCTATCAGAACTGTCCAAGCAGCAGGGGTATAATTATCACTAAGCCATAGGGATAAAGTCATGCTAGGATCAGTAAAATTACGAACCTGAATCAGACGAGATTGGTAAATTAGGGGCTGTAACCAGAGCATTAGCACCAATCCGATGAGTATACAAATGATAATCCGAATGATTTCTCCTGATTTCATTATTTTTAAGCTAAAAATATAAGTTGGTATAGCAAAACAATTACAGGACTTACGGAAAAACCAGTTTTCACCAACGAGATTAAGTCATTTAGCGATTGTGACACCGCAACGATAAAACATTTTTTTGTCATGGTGGGTAAGTCTTGCCTGAGTTCGGCAAAAATCAACAATGAACACTAGAATAGTATAAGCTTTTTTAGTGTACCATTGTCTACTACACTATAACAATTTCTCTAAAACTTAGATCATAAAATTGATAATATTTGTAACAAATGATTAATTATTCAGTTCCTATTAAGCGTTTATGTGTCATCTTGACTACTGTTTCCTTTCTTGTAGCTTGTAAACCTCCTACTGTTTTTACTGATGATCCTAATTATGAACAACAAGCTAACACAATTCAAGATGCACAAGAAAGAGCAGAGGTTTTAAAAAGGTATATTCCTTGTGAGATTCCTGGGGTTAATACGTCTGAAGTTAAATCATTAGACATAGAAATCAATGTTGATGGTAGTGATTCAATGTTGGGCTATGTCAAACCGATTAATAGTCGTTATATTGAAACTTTAGAGATGTTAGATAGTAGTTTCTCTAGTGAGAATAATGTTAGTTATTATCGTGTAGGTACTCGACCCAATGATGATCAAGAAGGTAGACAAAAATTAAGTGATCGTCAAGAATTTCGCAAAGCTCAATCTAGTGAATTTTATGGTGCAAATCCCCAACAATTTCCTCGTGTTACCAGTTCACTTGATAAAGCTATTATACCGTTAAAAAATAAAGATAAATTTGTAATTTTAGTCACTGATTTAGAACAGAATGATGGAGATTTAATTAATTTAAAGACTCAAATTGAGAAAAATTATCTTCAAGATAATGCTAAAAATTATGCCATCGGAATTTTAGGTATTAACAGTGAATTTACCGGACAAGTAACCCCAGTTAATTCAAATTTTAGACCATTTCAACATCAAGAGAATAGACCTTTTTATGTAATTTTAATTGCGCCTTATCCTAATCTTATGGAATATTATAAACAAATTAAAAACTCGAATAAAGATATTCTCAAAAATAGTGAAATTTCTATTTTTTATCCTGGTTCAATAGTAGAAAATGCTGCTTCTCTTAATAACTCAACTCTACCAGATGAATTAGATAAACCCGAATCCCTTCAGTATAAGAAAGTAGCCATAGAAGTTAAAAAACCTCCTTATGAATTAATTGAAATACCTCAAAGAATAGAAACATCAGAATTGAGTATACCCTATTCCCTGCCTCTAACTTTCTTAGAAAAAACCTTACTTCCAGACCCAGACTCAATAGAAACTCGTTACACACTCAAAACATATGATCCTGTAACCAAAAGTTTTAGTAAAAAATCTGAAAATTCAGCAATAGAATTAAAAGATATGAAATTAAAAGATAATACATTACATTTTAATACTATCATTAATCCTCAAAATTTTTCTACACCAGGCATTTATTTATTAACCATTGATACAGTCGTTAATAACTTTAAAGATGAAACTTGGTGGGAACAATGGGACTGGAAGTCTAGAGAAAATGATAAGGATGGAAGCAAAACTTATGGACTTCTGAACTTAATGCAGAACTTAAAACAAACCACCCTAAATTTAATGAAAAATAGTGAGGATAAAAATGTAATTGGTCGCTTTTGTTATGGCATTCAAAAAAACTAATATGGGTTATTTCTACCCACACCTCCCAGTAGGGGCGGGTTTTTAACAAAATTTCAATACGGTAACAAGTATATTAGATAAACCCGCCCTCCGTACAGTCAGGTTTTTAACAAAATTTTAATGTAGATTCGTAGGGTGGGTTAGACGCGGCAATGATTTTGAGGAAAAACTAATAAGTTTTTTGGGTTGTATCGAACTTGTTATGCTAAATCAACATCTACAAACAGACTAAAGCCTGATACTATACAAACTAAGCCTCCCTTCGGAGGCTAAATTAAACCCGCGTAGGCGGGCTTTGTCTGTATAGCTTAACCCTTAAGGGTTTAAGCCTATAATTTCTAATAGTTTTACATAAAAGGTTCGGTAGAACTAAAAATTTTACAAAGCTTAAATGAGGAATAGTAAGGGACATAATATAGGTTCTACCGGACAAGTTATGCTAAATTATCACAAATAATAGACTTTAACTCTAAAGAGTTAAGCTATACAAACAAAGGTTGCCTACGCAACCTATAATGGCAGTCCACGAAGGTGGACTTCGTTTTTATAGGATAAGGCTTTAGCCTTTTATTAATTGTTAGTTTAGCATAGTAAGTCCGGTAGAACCTAATTAATTTTGTCTACCTACTTATTATGATATACCTACCTATTCATTATAAGGTGGGCAGTGCATCGGCCTACTAGAAATTGGTATCAGAAGAAATTGCCATTTGACCACTTAAAAATTGCCGAAGTCGAAGTAAACTTACAGTCTGTCCTAAATTAAGTGGTAATAAAGTAATTCCCTCTAAACGAGACTGTACCCAACCGTCACCCCAAACCCATTCATGATAACCGTCAATTCCTTGACTTAACAACAATCTTAAACAATTATTATTAGCAAATTCTACCTGATGTTGAATGGCAATAAATCCCGTCCAACTGGTAAAAGTCAACCCAGTAGTTAAAGTTTCAGGAAGTTCAGGAGAAAGGGTTTGAGGGGCAAGCCATTGACGAAGATAACGAGATTTAAGTAAACTATCTCCAATGGTCTTTTCATCACCAGGAACAGTGATTCTGAGATGACTTTGTTGAAAATTTCCTAACATAATTATAAAGTAAATAAAGAACAGTTAAATCAAATTATACAGACAGACATTATGTCTGATACTATAGGAACAAAGCGTCCCTTCGGAGGCTAAATTAAACCCGCGTAGGCGGGTTTTGTCCTTATAGCTTAACCCTTAAGGGTTAAGAAACTTGAATTCCTTGCATGGCAAGTTTTTGAGCATTAAATTGAAACCAATGAACATTATATTTTGCCCCTAGTAATTAATATAATTCTACCCCCTTAAATTGCTCAATTTTAGCATTAGCTGCTTCTCCACAAGTACGAGGAGTTGGAAAAAGTTTTCCAGGATTAGCTAAATTATCAGGATTAAATACTTTTCTTACCCATTGCATAGTTTCTAAATCAATTTCGTTAAACATATAAGGCATATAACAATTTTTATCAGAACCAATGCCATGTTCACCAGATAAACTTCCCCCCATGTTAACACATAATTTAAGGATTTCTCCCCCTAATTCTTCCACTTCTTCCCAAGCACCAGGAATAGCATTATCATAAAGAATTAACGGGTGTAAATTACCATCTCCCGCATGAAAAACATTAGCAATTTTATAACCATGTTCTTCTCCTAACTTATTAATCTTTTCTAACACTTCAGCTAATTTAGTGCGAGGAATAACCCCATCTTGCACAAAATAATTAGGGCTAATATTTCCGGCCGCTGCAAAGGCTGCTTTACGACCTTTCCATAATTTAAGACGGGTTTCTAAATCATTAGCGGAGGTAATTTCTCTAGCCCCATTTTGACGACAAATTTGGGTAACTCGTTGTTTATTAGCATCAACTTCAACTTGTAAACCATCTAATTCTACTAATAAAATTGCCTCAGCATCTTTGGGATAACAACCCGTTTTAACCGTATCTTCTACTGCCCGAATACAGAAATTATCCATAATTTCCATCCCTGCTGGAATGATACCCGAACTAATAATATCTGTTACTGATTGTCCGGCAGCTTCAAGACTCATAAAATCAGCTAATAAAACACAAATGGCTTCGGGAGTTTTCAATATTTTTAAAGTGATTTCTGTGGCAATACCTAATGTGCCTTCAGACCCCACAAATAACCCAGTTAAATCATAACCAGGCATCTCAGGAAGACTGCCCCCCACATCCACAATAGACCCATCAGGAATCACTAATTTTAAGCCTAAAACATGATTAGTTGTTACTCCATATTTAAGACAATGAACCCCTCCAGAATTTTCGGCAACATTGCCTCCAATAGAACAAATAATTTGACTAGAAGGGTCTGGCGCATAATAAAAACCGGCCCCACTAACTGCTTGAGTTACCCAATTATTAATGATACCTGGCTGTACTATTACACGCTGATTTTCTAAATCAATAGAGAGAATTTGTTGCATCCTTGCAGTGACAATTAAAACGCAATTTTCTACAGGTAAAGCCCCTCCTGATAATCCTGTTCCAGCCCCTCTAGCTACCCAAGGAATTTGATAATCATGACAAATTTTGACGGTTGCCGCCACTTGTTCTGTTGTGCGAGGTAATACCACCAGGGCCGGCCGTTGACGATAACTGGTCAGTCCATCGCATTCATAGGTTAATAGTTCTTCTTTGCGGCGAATTACTCCATCTTTGCCTACCACTGTTTCTAAAGCTTTGATAATGGGTTTCCATTGCTTGTCCGTTTCGTTCAGGAGAGGATTAAATAACATAGGTAATTTAAGATGAGTCTATATTAATAATAACAATTAATCAGTTAATAATGTTTCAGTTTGCTCTTTATTTAAAGGTTTACTAAAAAAGTATCCTTGACCAAAATCGCATTGCAAAGATTGAAGATAGGTGAGTTGTTCTTGAGTTTCAATGCCTTCAGCTACAATATTCATACCTAAATTATGGGCTAGGGTGATAATTGATTGAACAATTTCTAGTTTAGCATCTGGTTCGCCGATACGGTTAATGAAAGAACGATCAATTTTTATCGTATCAACTGGAAAACGATGTAGATAACTCAATGAAGAATAACCCGTACCAAAATCATCGAGACAAATAGCAATATTTCTTTCTCTAAGTTTCTTTAAAATAATGGTAGCAATGGCTGTATTTTCGATTAACAAGCTTTCTGTAATTTCTACTTTCAAATAATTTGATTCTAATCCAGTTTTTTCTAAAATAGTATCAATTTGATTAATAATTTCCGACTCTCTTAATTGTTGACTCGATAGATTAACACTGACGGTTAAATTTTGGGATAAAGAAAATTTATTCTGCCAAGTTTTTAATTGATGACAAGCTTGATTTAAAACAATTTGTCCCATGGGAATAATTAATCCTGTTTCTTCGGCGACAGGAATAAATACACCTGGATGAATTAATCCTTTTTTACTATGTTGCCAACGAATTAATGCTTCAAAACCAACTAATTTTAAAGATTTTAAACACAAAATAGATTGATAATATACCTCAAATTCTTGCTGTTGAATCGCTTTTCTTAAGTCAGTTTCTAAGTCAAATAATTTCAGTGCCTGGGTGTGCATTTCATGATCAAATATTTCATAACGCCCTCTACCTGCTTTCTTGGCACGTCCCATAGCAATATCAGCATCTCTGACCATCTCTTTCCCATCATTATAGTTAGGAGAAATAAAAGTTAAACCAATACTAAAAGTTGTAAAAATTTCTCTTTTTTCTAGTTGAAATGGAAGCATTAGTTATTGTCTAATTCTTTCGGTAATTTTGAGAGTTTCACTAATATCGGAAATTGGTTCAAGTAGTAAAGCAAATTCATCCCCACCAAGACGAGCAATCGTATCAGTTGAACGAATTAGAGTTTGTAATTTTTCAGAAATTGCTACAAGTAAGTCATCTCCTACTTGATGACCATCACTATCATTAATCACTTTAAACCGATCTAAATCTAATAATAAAACAGCAAATAAATAATTTTTTGTTTTTTTAGCCCTTTTTAACGCCAGTTCTACTCGTTCTAAGAATAAGGAACGATTGGGTAATTTTGTGAGATAATCATGACTAGACTCATAAATTAATTGCTGCTCAATTGATTTGAGATCAATGGTGCGTTGTTTAACTGTTTTTTCTAATTCTAAGTTTAATTGTTGGAGTTTAAATTTAACCTCTTGTAACTCCAAATGAGTTGAAACCCTGGCTAAAACTTCTTCAAATTGAAAAGGTTTAATAATATAGTCTACTCCCCCGACTTCAAAAGCTTTAACTTTATCAGCTATATCCTGAAGCGCGCTTAAAAAAATGACAGGAATATGAGAAGTATCTGGATTTTGTTTCAATTGTTTACAAATTTCATAACCATCAATATCAGGCATTTTAATATCGAGTAAAATTAAATCAGGGGGCATAGTTTGTGCCGCAATTAAGGCCATTTTACCGCTAACTATTGCCCGCACTTTATATCCTTGTTTAGTCAGTATTGTGGATAAAATACGCAAATTACTTGGCTTATCATCAACAATTAAAATATTTGCGTCTAAAATAGGGATAGAAGAAGTTATCATTGCTTAAAATTAGGGTTTCCTAGATCCATTATGAGGTCAAAACTGAAATTATCAAGTAATTTGGTTAGAGTTTCAGATAAAAACATTTGGTTAGGAGAAAGTTGTTGAATTAAATCAAAAATTGAGTCAGAATCAATCGTTCCACAGATAAACCTGACTCTTTTATTTTAGATCTAATCTGTCGGATCGCTTCATATCCATCATAGGCATTCGTAAATCTATCCAGGTTAAATGAGGTTGCTAAATTTTCCACAGATTGACCCCTTCTTGATCATTAATATGTTTATTATCACGTAATCGCATCAATGGCAAAACCTTGAGGCTTTCCGTTACTATCGACATAGTAAGCCGAAGTAAAATAGCGAATAATGGCTGCTTTAATACATAAAGGCGCATTGTTGACAGAATTAGGGGCTACTACTAAGCTAATACGCATTTTAAATGCGTATTAGCAAGGCAAAAGGCAAAAGGCAAAAAGAAAGAGAGTTGTAGCTATTTCCTTCAATTTAACTAATAAGCAGTTTAAATGCACAACAGCTTATGTGAGGATGGGGTAAAATGAATGATCCTACCCAGATAACCTTTACCAATAGCCGATAATGTGACAATTTTGCCTATGAAATACTATTCTCTGTACATTATTGTACATTATTTATTGGGATCATTATTTATAGAACAAGATTACTGTCTATAATTAAATTGTGACAGTTAAGATATCTGTTCCACATTTACATCTAATTTAAAAATGCTATATGGTGTTTATATTTGAATATTCTTCACCACAATAATGACTCAAATTAGTAATTTAACTACTCAAGAATTATCTAACTGGTTAACGCAAGCAGCTAAACTAGCAAAAACAGGTAAACTGCCTGATTATATACCCTTATTACAAGAAAATAATCCTAATTTATTAGCCGTTTGTCTTCTTAGTATAGACCAGAAAATTAAAACAGAGGGAGACATTAATAAAATTTTTCCTTTAATGAGTATTATTAAACCATTTCTCTTATTATATGTCCTCTCTCAATTTGGTCAAGAATCCATCTTTAAAAAAGTAGGACGTAAACCCTCTAAATATCCTTTTAATTCCGTCAAACAAATTTATTTAGATCAGGGTTTTCCCAGAAATCCTATGATTAATAGTGGGGCTATAACTTTAGCTTCTTTACTTCCTGGAACCGATGGGCAATCACGGTGTAATAATTTACAAAAATGGCTCAATAACTATGGTAATTGTAACTTATTTTTAGACGAATTTATGTTAGAGTCTGTTGCATCTTTACCCAATATGAATAATTATATAATTGTTCAAGAATTAATGGATAAAGGTCATATTACAGATCCCGATCAAGCATTAGACTCTTATAATCATATTTGCTGTTTATCCGGGACAATTACTGATTTAGCTAAACTAGGGTTATTATTAGCAAAATGTCCTGATTCACTCTCTCAAGAAAATTGTTTAATTGTCAGGGAAATAATGACTACTTGTGGACTTTATGAAGCATCAGCAGACTTTGCTCAACAAGTAGGACTGCCCACAAAATCAGGGGTTAGTGGAGCTATTTTATCTATTATACCAGAACAAGGAACGATCGCTTGTTATAGTCCTCCTCTTAATGCACAGGGTAACTCAGTTGCTAGTTTATTTATGATCCAAAAAATTGCTCAATGGTTAAACAATTAATTGATTTTTTTGTAGGGGTCAACGGCGGTTGACCCCTACTTTTGTTGACCTCTACTTTTGTTGACCCCTACTGATATTTATCTAATAATTGACCCAAATAATTATAACCATCAACTCCAATAATTTTGACAATTTGAGAGCGATTTTGTTCTAAAATATTATCAAAATTATTTTGACTAATTTGTCCTTTAATGATAGTTAGTAAACCAGCAGATTGTCGCCATTCTCCCGAATTAATGCGTGCTAAAAGATACATTCCTAGACAAGCATTTCCTATTGCTTGAGACAAATTACCTAAATTATGATAAGCTTCTGCAAGATAAGCAAAATTAATTCCTTGAAGATAGATATCCCCTGAAATTAAAGCCATTTGAGTTCCTTTTTCTAAAGTTGTAATAGCTGTAGCCGGTTGAGATAAAACCAGATAAGCAATACCTAAACTATTATAAGCTAAAGCTTGGCTTTGATGTTCATCTAATCTTTCAGATATCTTTAAACCTTGTTGTAAATAACTAATAGCTTGTTCATAAATTTCGGCTTCCATTACGTCAATTTGTTTAGCTCGAAAAATCTCCCCATAGCCCAAATTAACCAGTGCATTAGCTTCTCCTAACCTGTTACCAACCTGACGAGATAAAATTAAGGCTCGTTGACTATAATTAATCGCATCATCATGATTTTTTTGTTGAACAAAAATCCGACTTAAATGATTTAAGTTAGCAATTTCGCAAGGAAAGTCAGAAGCTTCACGAGCAATGTCTAAGGCTTCTTCATGAAAATTTTGAGCCTGTTTATAATTACCTAAAGTTCGTTGAGAATAACCTAATAAGGTGAGAATACGAGCTTTTTCTTGAGTCCGTTCAACTTGTAGGAGAGGCGCATCGAAATATTGGAGAGTTTCTTGTAGATAATTACCGGAAAATGAAGCAAAAATACCACTATAAAAAGGAAAATCTTCTCGACGAGTAAACTGACGAAAAATCTGTAACATCATCAAAAAACAACTTTCTCTTAACTCATTTTTTAACCCCTGAAATCCTTGAGATAATTGACTCCAGATATTAGCAAAGCTGAGAAAGGTACTATAAGAATTTTTTTGACCAAATTTAGCATTATAAGGCTGTTGATCAAACCAAATAACTAAACCTTGTTGTAAATATTTAAGCACTAAAATTAACTCAACCCAAGCCCTTAATTCTCCCTGATAAGAAACTTGAACAAAATTGATCACTGATTCATTTTGTGCTAAACTGTTAAACAGTTGTTTAATTAAGGGACTACTGACATTTTTTGCCCAAAAAATCCAAGGGCCTGATTTTTCTGCTCCAAATCCTAAAGCCCCTTGATTCTGTTCATAAATCCAACTAATTAAATCAGGTTCTAAGGTAGAAAAAGACTTTAATCCATCAAGAATACCATCCCCTAACTCAGTTTCTACGAGTGACTGACTATTTGCTTTTAAAGATTGAGCTAATTTGAATAATTGATCCTTGCTTAAACCTTGAGGATTATTATTATCAATTGCTCCTAAAAATGGTATAAGATAATGATTAGGATCAGCTTGTTTAATCTGTTCTGCTACAGTAGTGATCGCCTGATCAACTTGATTTTCTTGTTGCCATCTTTCCCATTCTCCCTGAATAGTTTGTAAGCCTCGCAAAACACGAGTAGCCTTGACTTTTGTCTCTAATTGTGCTTTAGTAACTTCCATACGGTCAAACAAAAGACGTTCAAAAACTTCGCCTGTCCCTTTAACAATGTCCTGAACTAACATTCGATAGACTTGTTCTTTAGAGCGAATTTTCCCTTGAAGAGTTAAGTCAATAATAGAATCAATTAATTGGTTATAGCGGTTAGATAAAAGGTTGGAATCAGACATAATAGGAAAGAATAACTAGACTTGTGTAAATTTACACATAAAGAATAACCCAAATGGGTGAGCTACTTGGGGGAATCACGAATAGACAGATCACCCTAAACTAAGTATATAAGTGATGCCGAGTTGCTAACAAGCCAAGGCGCAGTGAGGTATTTCGTTTGTAAAATTACACATTGAGCAGGAGACCCCTTATGGAACTAATATCCCTTTCTTTAATCTTAGCCGGAACCTTTCTAGCAGACTTCTTACTCCGCAATAATTAGCTCATAAGGGGCTGAACTCGTGCCATTTTAGACTAGATTAAACGATTCAGACTACTGTTAAGCTGATGCCAGACGCGGGAACAAAGAATTTCCGTGTCTAGTGTGTTTTTTCTGGAAAAGAAATAATTGTAGGGGTCAACGGCCGTTGACCCCTACTTGGAATTTTCGGGTAGTGCTATTATTAGTAATAAAGACACCTATAAAAAGCAATGGTCAGTTTTTTAGACGTTGATGAGGATGTATTATTTCCTGATAGTGATGAGCAACCGATGGCGGACAATACAGAACAATATGAATGGATTGTTAAAATAAAAGAAAATTTAGAAATTATTTTTATTAATAATCCCCAGGTTTTTATTGCGGGAGATTTACTCTGGTATCCTCTGAAATCTACTTTAGTTGCCCCGGTTGCACCTGATGTCATGGTAGCATTTGGTCGTCCCAAAGGGAAACGAGGTTCCTATCGACAATGGAGAGAGGAAAATATTCCCCCGCAAGTGGTTTTTGAGATTCTTTCACCTAATAATACTAAGGCAGAAATGACCAGAAAATTGGAATTTTATAACATTTATGGTGTGGAAGAATATTATCTGTATAATCCCAAAAAATTAAGGTTTCAAGGATGGCAACGGGAGACAAAAAAATTAACAGAAATTATCCCTATCAATAACTGGATTAGTCCCCGTTTAGGTATTCGTTTTGTAGTTGATTCATCAGGTTTAGAAATCTATCGTCCTGATGGACAAAAGTTTTTAACCTCTATAGAATTAGATAATCAAGTTCAACAAGAAAGACAAAGGGCCGAGACTGAAAAACTAAAGGCTGATAAACAAAAACTAAAGGCTGATAAACAAAAACGAAGGGCTGATAGATTAGCGCAACGATTACGAGAATTAGGGGTTAATTTAGAAGAAGAATAAACATAAGGGTCAACGGGCGTTGACCCCTACAAATAATCAAATTTTGAGCTTTCACGTCCTCTTGTGATATAATTAGCAGAAAGACATTTATGAAAAGCAATGGTCAGTTTTTTAGACGTTGATGAAGATCTATTATTTCCTGATAGCGATGGTCAACCGATGGCGGACAATACAGAACAATATGAATGGATTGTTAAAATAAAAGAAAATTTAGAAATTATTTTTATTAATAATCCCCAGGTTTTTATTGCGGGAGATTTACTCTGGTATCCTCTGAAATCTACTTTAGTTGCCCCGGTTGCACCTGATGTCATGGTAGCATTTGGTCGTCCCAAAGGGAAACGAGGTTCCTATCGACAATGGAGAGAGGAAAATATTCCCCCGCAAGTGGTTTTTGAGATTCTTTCACCTAATAATACTAAGGCAGAAATGACCAGAAAATTGGAATTTTATAACATTTATGGTGTGGAAGAATATTATCTGTATAATCCCAAAAAATTAAGGTTTCAAGGATGGCAACGGGAGACAAAAAAATTAACAGAAATTATCCCTATCAATAACTGGATTAGTCCCCGTTTAGGTATTCGTTTTGTAGTTGATTCATCAGGTTTAGAAATCTATCGTCCTGATGGACAAAAGTTTTTAACCTCTATAGAATTAGATAATCAAGTTCAACAAGAAAGACAAAGGGCCGAGACTGAAAAACTAAAAGCTCAAGCTGAAAGACAACGCGCTGAAACTGAAAAACTAAAAGCTCAAGCTGAAAGACAACGCGCTGAAACTGAAAAACTAAAGGCTGAAAAACAAAAACTAAAGGCTGATAAACAAAAACGAAGGGCTGATATATTAGCGCAACGATTACGAGAATTAGGGGTTAATTTAGAAGAAGAATAAAGGTAGGGGTCAACGGCCGCTGACCCCTACAATTGTAAATATTGTTATTGCTAAACCTGATTAAGATTATGAATATTGCCACCCCTACCCATCCCCAACCCTTAAACCTACCCCCACGCTTATTATTAGGGCCTGGGCCATCAAATGCTAACCCTCGCGTTTTAGCCGCCATGAGTCTTCCCCCCATTGGCCATCTTGATCCATTTTATCTGCAAGTGATGGACGAGATCCAAACTTTGTTAAGATATGTTTGGCAAACCCAAAACCCTCTAACCATCTCTGTAAGTGGTACAGGAAGTGCAGGAATGGAAGCGACCCTAGCAAACGTCGTTGAACCTGGAGACGTAGTATTAGTAGGAGTGATGGGATATTTTGGTCATCGTTTAGTAGATATGGCCACCCGTTATGGGGGAGACGTGCGTCAACTGACTAAACCTTGGGGACAGGTCTTTAGTTTAGAAGAATTAAAACAAGGGTTAGAAACCCATCGTCCAGCCGTGTTAGCCTTAGTCAATGCAGAAACCTCTACCGGGGCCAGACAACCCTTAGAAGGTGTGGGAGAGTTGTGTAGAGAGTATAATTGCTTGTTATTGATAGATACGGTCACCAGTTTAGGGGGTGTTCCTCTGTATTTAGATGACTGGGGAGTAGATTTAGCCTATAGTTGTAGTCAAAAAGGGTTAGGATGTCCTCCTGGACTGTCTCCCTTTACCATGAGTTCTCGCGCTTGGGATAAACTGCAAAACCGTAAAACGACCGTGACTAACTGGTATTTAGATATGAACCTATTGAGTCGTTATTGGGGAGAACCCAGGACATATCATCATACAGCCCCTTGTAACATGAATTATGGATTACGAGAAGCCCTGACCTTAATTGTAGAAGAAGGCTTAGAAAATTGTTGGCAACGTCATCGGACTAATGCAGAATTATTGTGGGAAGGATTAGCCGATTTAGGGTTAAATTGTCATGTAGACTTAGAATTTCGTCTACCTACTTTAACTACTGTGCGGGTTCCTGACGGAGTAGACGCAAAAGCAGTATCCAGTAAACTTTTAAAAGAGTATAATATTGAAATTGGCGGTGGTTTAGGCGAATTAGCAGGTATTGTCTGGCGTATTGGGTTAATGGGTTATAACTCTCGCCCAGAAAATGTAATATTGCTCTTAGAAGCTTTGAAAAAAGCTCTTCCACCCACCGGATGCGTTGGGAACACATCCTACTAAAAAATCAACCATCATACCTCGATTCTTTTGCAACAGCGAAACTGGCGTTGTTAGTAGTAGGATGCGTTCCCTAACGCATCCACTTCACCCTAGCTATTGAGTTAAATAGGAATAGTTGGAAAACCCAGAACCTACCGGATGCGTTGGGAACGCATCCTACTAAAAAATCAAAATCATACTAGGAATAGTTGGAAACGATGGCAATAGTGAGTACAGGGAAAAAACTTTTATATCTTCCCTTAACCCGTTCCCTAAAACCCTCAAAATTTGGTAGCCTAAACTAATACTTAGGGAACGGGGATTTATAGAAGCGTGGATATTATTATAGGTAAAGGTAAAACTGCTCGGCGAGCTTACGGAATTGATGAAATTGCCCTAGCTCCTGGGGGACGCACTCTAGATCCAAGTTTAGCAGATACCACTTGGAAAATTGGGGGAATTGAACGCAATATCCCGATTTTAGCCAGTGCTATGGATGGGGTGGTTGATGTCAAAATGGCGGTATTATTGTCGGAATTAGGGGCTATTGGGGTTCTTAACTTAGAAGGCATTCAGACCCGTTATGAAGATCCTAACCCCATTTTAGACCGTATTGCTTCAGTGGGCAAAACTGAATTTGTCGGGTTAATGCAAGAACTCTACGCTGAACCTGTCAAACCCGCATTAATTCAACAACGCATTGCCCAGATAAAAGCCCAAGGAGGCATTACGGCAGTCAGTTTGACCCCGGCCGGAGCTTCTCAATATGGAGCGATTGTAGCCGAAGCAGGAGCGGATTTAGTCTTTGTCCAAGCGACCGTAGTTTCTACGGCCCATCTGTCTCCAGAATCAATTATTGCCTTAGATTTAGGACAATTTTGTCAAGAAATGCCTATGCCTGTCATTTTAGGCAATTGTGTCACCTATGAAGTTGCCATGAACTTGATGAAAACAGGGGCCGCGGCCATATTAGTAGGAATTGGGCCAGGGGCCGCCTGTACTTCTCGCGGTGTCTTAGGGGTAGGAGTTCCCCAAGCAACGGCCGTCGCTGACTGTGCAGCAGCACGAGATGATTATCAACGCGAAACCGGACGCTATGTCCCAGTTATTGCCGATGGTGGTATTGTTACAGGAGGAGATATCTGTAAATGTATTGCTTGTGGTGCAGATGCGGTGATGATTGGTTCTCCCATTGCTCGTGCGGCCGAAGCTCCTGGCCGGGGTTATCATTGGGGTATGGCTACACCTTCTCCTGTGTTACCCAGAGGAACCCGTATTAGTGTAGGAACCACCGGAACTATCGAAGAAATTTTGACCGGGCCTGCTAAATTAGATGATGGGACGCACAATCTTTTAGGATGTCTCAAAACCAGTATGGGAACCCTTGGAGCTAAAAATATGAAGGAAATGCAGCAAGTTGAGGTGATAATTGCTCCCTCTTTACTAACTGAAGGCAAAGTTTATCAAAAAGCTCAACAATTAGGTATGGGTAAATAAATGAACTATTAACTTCCGTGAATCTACTTAACCTTGTCTCCTAATTATTTAGTAAACTGGTATGTGGAGATTTGTACAGCTTTTTTGGGAACACTAGAATAGTAAAGTGACTATTGTTACTTTAATTATGACTACCTACTGAGTTGCTTGCACCCGTCCTATTTTCAATCTAAATCCTATCACCCTATTATGACTGAAATTGTCTCTATCCATTCTTATCGGGGTGGAACCGGAAAATCTAATATGACTGCTAACCTGGCAACCACTATGGCATTGTTAGGTAAGCGTGTTGGTATTGTGGATACCGATATACAATCTCCAGGGATACATATTCTGTTTCGTCTGGATGAAACAAAAATTCATAAAACCCTCAATGATTATTTGTGGGATGAAGGTTGTTCTGCTGAAGAAATTGCTTATGATGTCAGTTATGTTTTAAATAATTCTAACGTACAAGTTAATAACCCTAACGGCAAAATTTATCTCATTCCTTCGAGTATGAAAAGTGAAGATATTGCCACTATTTTGAGTGAAGGTTATGATGTGGAATTACTGCAAAGGGGCTTTTTTGAAGTTATCGAGACGTTTAATCTAGATTATTTGTTTGTTGATACTCATCCTGGATTAAACGAAGAAACCCTGCTTTCTATCGGACTTTCAAGCACCTTAGTAATTATCTTGCGCCCTGATCAACAGGACTATTTAGGCACTGCTGTTATTGTAGAAGTTGCCAAAGAATTAGAAGTTCCCAAAATGCTTTTAGTGGTCAATAAAGCGTTACCTGACTTTGATTTTGGCATTCTCAAAGATAAGGTTCATGAGACCTATCAACTCCCAGTAGCGGGAATTTTACCTCTTTCGACAGAAATGCTACGTTTAGGTAGTCAAGGACTATTTTGTTTACAACATCCTGACCATCCCTTAACCAAGGAAATACAACGCATTGTCCAGCATATTCAAAACTAACCCAAAAGAGGATTATTATGAATCAATTCTCGTCTAACGAGTCATCGAAATCCTCTGGGTTAAGTTTTCGGGACTTGCAAAAACTTCCGGAAACTCAACAGCAATTGATTAATTGGATTCGTCGTCAAAATCAAGCTAATTTACTCGATATTGCCATTCATCTTTGTCAAGATGAAGATACAGCTTTGCAAATGTTGACCCCATTGATTGAAAAAGGATTTCTTGAGGAAATTATTGAAAATAATGAACGATATTATCGGGTGACTTATCCCCCAAAAAGAGGACAACCTTTGTTCAAAAAGTTGATGGATAAAAAGAAAGCTTCTGCAACTTCTCAAGAAGAAAAACCAGAAGACGAAAATCCTTTAACAATGGACAATGGACAATGAACAATGGACAATGAACAATGGACAATGAACAATGGACAATGAACAATGGACAATGAACAATGAACAATGGACAATGAACAATGGACAATGGACAATGGACAATGGACAATGGACAATGGACAATGAACAATGGACAATGAACAATGGACAATGAATAATGGACAATGAATAATTCATAATTCATAATTCATAATTCATAATTCATAATTCATAATTCATAATTCATAATTCATAATTCATAATTCATAATTCATAATTCATAATTCATAATTCATAATTCATAATTCATAATTCATATGTTAGCTAAAATTTCTGAAAAATATATGCACAGGGTCAGATGGTGTCTGACTTGTGGTTGGTTGCTGTTAATTTTTTCCTTATTTTATGACCCTATTTCTCCCCTTTTAACCGACCCTAACAGCATTTGGAGTCCTTTTAAAGTTAATCCTCAAGTCTGTATTTCAGTTCAAGGGGAATGTATAAAACAAAGTTCTTATGCTATGGGAGCTTCATTATTTTGGGGATTAATTGTTCCTTGTGGGGTCTTTTTCTTATTAGTTTTTGGACATGAATTTTGGCGAAGAATTTGCCCTTTGAGTTTTATGTCCCAACTATTTAGAGGATTAGGTAAACAGCGTCAACGAAAACGAGTTAATCCTAAAACAGGACAAATTCATTATGAATTAGTCAAAATTAAAGCAGATTCTTGGTTAGGACGCAACTATCTTAAACTCCAATTTGCGCTTTTATATGTGGGAGTTTGTGGTCGTATTTTATTTTATGATTCTAGTCGCATCATATTAGGTATTTTTTTACTATTTAGTATTGGTAGCGCGATTTTAGTCGGTTATCTCTACGGGGGTAAAGCTTGGTGTCAATATTTTTGTCCTATGGCTCCAGTACAAGAATTTTATGGGGAACCCAGAGGACTTCTTAATAGTGTCGCTCATGAAGGAAAACAGGCAATAATTACTCAATCAATGTGTCGTCGTCAAAACTCTGACGGAACGGAGGTGAGTGCTTGTGTCGCTTGTCATAGTCCTTGTATAGATATTGATGCAGAACGCACCTATTGGGATTGGGTCAAAAAACCTGATTATAAGTTTCTTTACTATACTTATGCTGGGTTAGTTGTTGGATTTTTTGTGTATTATTACCTTTATTCTGGTAATTGGAATTATCTTTTATCAGGGGCCTGGACAAGACAAGAAAATCAATTAGAGACATTATTTAATCCGGGATTTTATCTATTTAATACTCCTATTCCTATTCCTAAATTAGTCGCTGCTCCCTTGACTGTTGCGCTTTTTAGTGCATTAGGATATTTTATAGGAATTCAACTTGATAAATTCTATAAAAGTTATCAATTACAGCGTAATCCTATTTTAACTCCCCAACAATTACAACATCAAATTTATACCTTAACAACCTTTTGGGTATTTAATTTCTTTTTCATTTTTGCGGGACGTTCTTATATTGGCAAATTACCTTTAGGGTTACAATATTTATTTAATGTTATGTTAGTTGTGGTGAGTACCCTTTGGTTATATCGAACCTGGGGACGCAGTCCTGAAGGTTATGCTCGTGAAAGTTTGGCCAGTCGTCTACGTCAACAATTAACTCGTTTACAATTAGATGTTTCTCGTTTTTTAGAAGGTCGTTCCTTAGAATCTTTGAATGCAGATGAAGTGTATGTTTTAGCAAAAATTCTGCCAGGTTTTACGGGAGATAAACGACTCGAAGCATATAAAGGAATTTTACGGGATTCTTTAGAAGAAGGCTATGTTAACTCTACAAGTAGTTTAGAAGTCTTGCAACAGATGCGTCAAGAATTAGGAATTAGCGAACAAGAACACTTGACGATTTTAACAGAATTAGGAGTAGAAGACCCCGATTTACTTGATCCTAATCAACAACGAAGTCGTGAAAATCAATTACGTTTACAAAGTTTTCGTCAACGAATTCGGGGAATGGTAACGAATAAACGAAGACGAGGAGCAACAGGATTAGGTCGAGAATTATTAAAGGTAGTTAAGAAGGAAAAATCTATTTCTGATGTGTTAGATAAAGAAGGAGGAACAGTAGAATCTCTTTCTCAAGAGTATGGTATTACTTTAGAAGAAGAAGCCAAGATTTTGGGTAATTTAGATGAGGAGGAACAACGCTTACGTCGTAGTAATATATTATTACGTCAATTACAAGATTTATGGGAAGTCGAACAAGCTTTATTATATCCTCCGTCTTCCTTAGATATTCCTTATCTTAAAACAGGATTAGGGATTCTATGTTCAACAGTAGCTCAAAAACAACGAGTAATTGCTAAAGGGGTTCTCAAAATTTTAGAACAATGGGACTCAGGAACAGAAGCAACTCGTATTGCTTTAGCTTTAGGGAGTTTAACTGTGTCTGTTTTACCAGAATTACTCGAAGATAGAGAACAAAACTGGGAACAACGACTCAATCCTACCCTAATATCTCGTTTACAACAACAGCTAAAGCAAGAAAATGATACACCAACAAATGTGCCTAATGATGTTATGGTTAGCTACTTAGAAACCTTATTAGCAGAACCCGATTCTTTAACCAAGGCAGTTAGTTTATATTTATTAGCTCAACTTAATCTCGAACGAGGACAACAACAAGCGCGTCAACTGTTAGACTCTTATTTAATGTTGAATCCTTCTCTAAAAGAAACCGCCCAACAAATTTTAACAACAGCAACAGAAAATGAATCTAGGGTAGTAACACCATTAGAAAGACTGTTATATTTGTCGAGTTGTGACTTATTAAAGACATTAAAAGCTGAGAGTTTGATGGAATTAGCTTATCAAGTTCCCTTTAAAAATTATCAGCAATCAGATATTATTTGGGAACAAGGAGAAATCAGCAAAGATTTATTACTGTTGCTTGAGGGGACAGTTGAGTGTCAACGTATGGATGAGGAGGGAGAATTAAATATTGAGGAAATAAAATCAGTTCAACTATTAAATGAATTGGAAATTTTAGGTAATATGGAAGTCAGAGGGACATTTGTGGTAACTTCTAATCTAGCTTATGTATTAGTCATTGAAGGAACAATGTTTAATGAACTTCTGGGCCAAGATAAAGGATTTTCTCGTAAAGTTATTGAACAAGAAAGCCGTCGTTTACAACAATTACAACACTTAACCAGTTCATGATCGCTAGTTTATTGGTAAACTCAAAATAGTCCTTTATTCTAAATTTATTTGTAACTTATGTATAATACAAATCCTTCTGTACGTTATGAACCCCGCTATGAACCGGCCGCGGTTATTCCCATTAAACAAAATTCCTCTATACTCGACTGGTTAGAAGCAACAAATCGTTTAATTCCCCGTGAAAATGAAGATTCTCACGCAGCATTAGAGGAAGATGTGGAAATCTCAGATTTAATCGAAGTTGATGATAACTACGATGATGATGATGAACTTGATTTATCTGACGAAGACTAAATACCATTAGCCACATTTGAGATAGTCTAGGAACAACTCCTAGACTTTTTCTTCTTTAGGGTTAATTTTCAGTCGTAGAATAAGTTAATTGTGGATACTAAATTCTTTCCTTCAACCTCCCTCAAACAACCATCAGGAAACAGTTTGCTCATTTTATTAACCTTACTGTTATGTTTTCTTAGTTTGAGTCTGATTCAAATGTTTTCCTCTGCAACTATTTCCGGGTTTTCTCTCCTGTTTCCTTTAGGAGTATCTGCGGCCTTGAGTGGCCTCCTTGGATATGGAGTAGTTCCCCTATTACGAAGACTCAAAACGGGTCAAGTCATTCAAGAAGATGGCCCCCAAACCCATCTAACTAAAGCTGGAACCCCCACTATGGGGGGTATCTTTTTTGTCCCTGTAGCTGTTATTGTTGCCTTAATTTGGTCAAAATTAGAGCCTTCTGTGGTTGCAGTTTCTCTAGTGACCTTAGCTTATTTAGCCATTGGTTGGATTGACGATTGGCAAATTCTACGGCAACAATCTAATAAGGGTCTAACCCCCCGCATGAAACTAATCTTACAAATTGCGATCGCGGTTATTTTTTGTCTCTGGATGGTTGCAACTCAACCATCGAGTTTAACGAATATTGCCTTACCGGGTTCTCTAATTTTACCCTTGGGTGTTTTCTTTTGGTTACTAGCAGGTTTTGTCATGGTAGCTGAAAGTAACGCCACTAACCTCACTGATGGAGTAGATGGGTTGGCCGCAGGAACAGGGGCCTTAGCATTTCTGGGGTTAGGGGCCTTAGTTGCTGCTAGTTCTCCAGGGTTAATGATTTTTTGTGCTTGCATGAGTGGTGGTTGCTTAGGGTTTGTCGTCCATAACCGCAATCCTGCTAAGGTGTTTATGGGAGATACAGGATCTCTAGCGTTAGGGGGTTCTTTAGCTGCTGTAGGCATTTTAAGCGGTAATCTGTGGGGATTATTTATTCTTAGTGGTATTTTCTTTGTTGAATCTCTATCCGTAATTGCTCAAGTCAGTTATTATAAAGCCACTAAAGGGCCAGACGGAAAAGGCAAACGACTCTTAAAAATGGCACCTTTGCATCATCATTTAGAATTAAGTGGTTGGGCCGAAACTCAAATTGTAGGAATCTTTTATCTAATTAATGCAGGGTTAGCTTTATGCGCCGTGATTTTATCTTAATTATTAATTGATAAAACCTGAAATATTGTTATAGGGGTCAACGGCCGTTGACCCCTACTTTTGTATTTAGCTTAAGCTGTTGTGCATTTAAACTGCTTATTGGTTAAATTGAAGGAAATAGCTACAACTCTCTTTCTTTTTGCCTTTTGCCTTTTGCCTTGCTAATACGCATTTTAAATGCGTATTAGCTTACCGACCTTAGCATTTTTTTAAACAAAACTAATTGCTGTGCTAGTAGCAGTTAAATCATCAATTCCTTGCACAACGGCAATTAAATCTGGCGTATTTTGAGTTTTATCAATAATAGCTATCCCTTCATATTTTTCCTGGTTTAAGGAGACAAAATCATATGAACTTGCTTGACCATGCAGTTGAATAATATCTCCATGTTGTGCATTAAATTCTTCAATTAAAGCAAAGTCTTGGAACTGAGTCTGAGCATAATAAGCAATGGTTTTATCACCTAAAACGAAGGTATCTGCAGCTTTGCTTCCTGATAAAATATCGACTTGTGATGACTGTCCAACTAATGATTTATTTTGCTTAACTCCTGTTACATCTATTCCGGTATCAGAAATAATTTGAGCTATGATATTTTGGCTAGTAAGACTAAGACTGTTTTTCGGTGCAGTTGGAGTTGTGGTAGTCAGATTAGTAGTGGGAGTAAGAGTATTGGTAGCTGTGGAATTACCCGTAGTGGAAGTAGTAGTCGTAGGAAGGGAATTATTATAAACAATCTTGATTTGATTGCTTGTATTAAGATAGTAATCTTTCACAAGAATCGAACCATTACTTCCTAATATCAAACGTAAATCATTTCCAATTTGGCTAGAAGTTACTGCCTTTACATCATATTCTACCCTTAATGTATCTTGACTGGTTCCATTGAAAATAACATCATTACCAGTTAATCGCTTAGAACTATAACCACTGATAAAATTAGCGTTATTATTCAGATAAATGGTATCGCTACTTCGGGAAGTAACAAGATTTTCAATGTTTGCATCGTAAGCAATAGTTGTGCCAAAACGAGTCGATTTATAATTCACTCCATTGACTGTATAGTTAGTGTTGTCATAAACAGTACTATTCGTAATAAATCCCCCAGGATTTAAGTCAATACGATAACCTTCAGTATTACCAACTAATTGAAGTAAATCTATTGTATCAGTCCCCCCTCCATCCCAAATGGTTTGCTTAATATTATCAGTAGTATTAATTAAGGATTGGCCGTTAACGGTAAATTTATCAACGCTACTGGTAAAGACATAAGTTGTATTTCCTGAATTATAGGTTTGATTTTTGCCATAAAGTGACTGTAAAGCAGCGATATCAAAGGGCATAAATGTTGCGGCGGTACTAGCATCTCCATATAGGAAGTTATAACCCATCACTGTATTATTACTATTATCTAATTGTGGGGATAAGATATTAGGGTCTGCAAAAGAATGTTTTAATCCTAACGCATGACCAATTTCATGAATTAAGGTCGTATAACCATGAGACCCAGCAGAATTTTGAAACCCATTAGTATCCCCTCTATAATCGTAACTTGTCTTAAGATGAACATCCCCACCTAAATCAGAAACATGAGGATAATAAGCATAGGCATAACCCGGCGTACTAGAGTCCATAAAACGAATTGTACCAAAAGTATTAGTGTTAGTTTCCATTACTTCTTGGAAATCTACATTAATAATAGTTTTAATCCAATTCATAATAGATCTTACATTGCTTTTAACTCCTTCACTAACTTCTTTTACTCCTGTTTCAGATCCAGAATAAGCCCCTTTAAAGACATCATTTTCATAAAAGCTATAAGTGATAACAGGATTAGTCGAGTTAAGTGTCCATTGATATCCTGAGAGAAGGGTATTAATCGGAGGTGTCGTGATGGTGGAATTATTCTGTGTGGTAGTATTGCTAGTGCTAGTAACTAACTTTCGTGGAACTTCATTAGTGGAAAGAGGGCTAGAACAATTGGGACAATTACATCGCAAATTGAGGGTAGATAAACTATGATCAATCTGCAGATTATCATTTCCTAGCCATCCACTAGTCTGATTGAGTAAAATATTATTATCTGTCTTTAAATTAGTCTCAGATGATAAGTTGATGAGCTTATCTTGATGATTCAATAATTCGCTAGAATTACTCTGCAATTCTAATTCTTTTAGGGAATTCAGAGAAGAAGTATTTCCTAAATTTGAAGTTTTATTTGTGTTGATTTTAACCTCTAAATTAAAATCATTAGAAGAAGATAAATTTTCTTTTAATTGTTCTTTTGTCTGCTCGAATGATGAAGTGAAATTCTCTTTAATAACTTTAATGACAGGAGGCAAAAACTGAAAATTATCTAAGGTCACTTGATTTAGCTGTTCTCGTAATTCTGAACCGATTAAATCTTCGGGAGAGTTAAGGGGTTTATCAATAACATTTGCCAAAACTTTAATGGGTTTTTCCATCTCATTTATCCTTTTAATTTTTTATTGAATATGACAATGATCTGTGGATCATATCGGCTGTGTTTTTAGTCACACAATCTTGAACACAACCTCATGTTAAAACAACAATATAATTACTGATAAGGGAAAAATTACTGATCTTTCTTTAAGTGAAAATATGAATATTATAAAAACAAAAATGAAAAATAAAGCAATTTTAAAATAAATTTTAATTTCCGATTAATCAAATATTTTTTTAACTGAAAATACTGATATTAATTTAAAATAAAATAATTAAATTATTGTATAAATTAATTATTTTTAAGGAAAAATGATAAATAAAAATAACCAAAAATATCTATGATAATTAAAATTACTGATATATTGTAAAATTTATCTAAGTAATCTTTTATAAAGATTATGTAAAATAAAATAGATAAAAAAAATTAAAAGGCTTAAAAAATCGCTGTTTACTTCTCAAAAATGGGGTGGATTTGACTGATGAGGAAAGGAAGGACTTACGGTTACTTTTAAATCAGTTTCCGGCGTTTGAGTATTGCTTATGAATTAAAAGAAGAATTAGGAGATTCGGTATTAACAGTAATCATTTGTGGTTCTACCGGACTTATTATGCTAAATTAATAATCAATAAAAGGCTAAAGCCTTATGCTATAAAAACGATAGTCCGACGAACGCGGATTAAATTCTAAGTTGCGTAGGCAACCTTTGTTTGTATAGCGGGTCTCCCAACATCTTGGGGTAAAATGTATAAAAAACTACAATGCTTAAGATGGTGAGTTACGACGCGCCTTAAAAGTTATGAGTTTTTCATCAAAATCATAGCTGCGTCTAACCCACCCTACGAATTATAAGCTTTACTTATAACCATAGGTACGGGAGAACCGAAGGCTTAATACAAAACTTAGCACTCATTTTAGATTGGTTAGGGAACAAAACAATTAGAGGAAAAAAGAACTATTTAAGCTTGAATGAGGAAATCTGTCTCGTCAATGATTCCAGTCACATCAAGATTTAACTTGGCAAACTGTCCCCCATTTCCTAAACCAGTCGTAGCACCATTTTGGTTATAGAATAGGTTTCCTGTGACTTGGTTGTACACCATTTTGGCACTACTTGAACCCACCACCGTGAGTTCGTTGAGAGCATTGTTAATCAGGGCAAATTCAGAGGCGTTTAAATTACCGCCAACCGCACTGGTGAGGGACTTGAAAGAGGTTTTGCTCAGAGCGATTTTATCGATGCCTTTGACAAAATCAGTCAAAATGTCCACTCCAAAGGCACTAGAAGCGAATTTTGCCCAACTACCAAAGATGAATTGGTCGGCCCCGTCACCTCCAGTCAAGATGTCATCTCCTGCACCTCCTACTAAGGTATCATTGCCTCCCTCACCCTTGAGAGTGTCATTACCACTGAGTCCTTTGAGACGGTTATTGCCACTGTTGCCTGTGATAGTGTTGTTTAGAGTATTGCCTGTTCCATTAATGTTGCCAGTTCTCGTTAAGATTAGGTCTTCCACATTGGTGGTTAGGGTATGGGTAACTGAAGATTTAACCGTGTCTTGGCCTTCTCCAGGGTTTTCCACTACTACATCACGCCTGCTATTGACGATGTAGGTGTCATCTTCAGTACCGCCCACGAGTTGGTCAATGCCTGTTCCTCCATCAATAACATCATCTCCTGCACCACCGTATATCGTATCATTCCCTGCACCACCGTATACCGTATCATTCCCTGCACCTGCGTTGATGTTGTCGTTGCTATTCGTGCCTTTGAGGGTTTCACTATTGGCAGTACCATTGATGGTATTAATTACCTTTAAGGTAAAGGTATCAGAGGCACTTTCTCCAACACTATCCATTGCGGTAACAGTTATGTCATAATTGCCAGAAGCTAGATCGTTAGGTGTGCCACTAAAGGTAAGGGTTGCAGCATCAAAACTGATCCCTTGGGGTAATAAAGTCCCATCAGCTAAAGTGTAGCTGAGAATAACATCATCAACATCGCTAAAGGTGGTTTCAGGGATGGTGAAGGTGAAGGGTTGTCCTTCGGTAGCGGTTTGAGGGGCGATCGCATTTTGAACCACTGGTGCGTCATTAACAGGGTTAATCACTACATTGAAGATATTATCCACAAATTGACCGTTAGAAGTTCCCCGAATGGTAATATTTGCTGTGCCAAATTGATTGTCTAAATAATCAATAGTAAGTTGATTATTGTTAATTGTCGCTGTTACTAATCCTTGATTATTGTTAGCAAACACGCTCTTAATAATGACATCTCCATCCACATCACTAAAGACATTTGTTAAGTCAATGACGGTGTTAGCAGCATCTTCGTTAACAGTCAGATTGGCGATCGCCTGATTAATAACAGGTAAGTCATCTACTGCATTAACCGTAATATTTACGGTAGCAAAATTAGTCGCGTAAACAGTGCCTTCAAAACCGTTCCAATTAAAGCTAATATTGCCATTAAAGTTTGTATTTGGCACAAAGGTGAGATTGTTGATCTCGGCGATCGCTATTTCTTGATTTAGCGAGATCGCTGTATTACCGATGTTGAGAGTGCCGTTATTCGGTAAAGAAGTAATCTGAATTTTAGTCAGATTATTGCCATCAGGATCATTAAAAGCTGAGGTAAAATCAGTTAAGGTGAAAGCGATGGCGTTATCTTCATTCCCTGTTTTATTAATATTAATTAGGGTTGGGGGTTGATTAGTTGGTAATAACTGATTACCAAAGTCAATATTTGTAAGAATTTGACCCGCAGTTAGCGTAACAGTATGAACTAAGCTAACCGTATTATCAGGAATATATAAGGGGTCATTCGTGCCGTTATTCCCTGTATTTCCTGTATTAGAACCATTAGAATTATTGTTGAGGTTTAAGATAGCTTCAGCAAGGGATAAAACATTAATTCGAGGATAACTATTTCCTGTGTTAATAACGTTATCGTTTTCGTCGTCACCATCAATAATTAGGTCACTGGTAGTATCTAATAACGTGCTAAATTCGGTTAAAGTAAGTTCTCGTCCTAAATAGGTTTGGGCAATTTGTTGGGAAAGGGTGGCGATCGCACTAATATAGGGTGTTGCTTGAGAGGTTCCTCCCATTGAAATTGTGCCACCTGTCGCATTTGCGCCTGTAATCAAGATACCTGGAGCAAATACGTCTAGAAGCGGGTGACGTTGGGAGAAACTAGCAATTCTGTCGGCTGCTGTGCTGTAATCAACTGCCCCATTGCCAAAGGTACGAGAACCGAAGTCATCAGCCCAGACTGCCCCCACTGAGATAACATTAGGATCAATGGCAGGATAGGCAAGTCCTGGGGTACTGTTGAAGGTGTAGAAGCTGTTCCCTGCGGCTGCTGCAATGAGGATGTTTTGAGATGCGATCGCAGTTAATTCATCCCCAATACCATAACGTGGGACTTCTGTTGTCCAATTTTGACTATCTCCTAAAGAAAGGTTGACAGATTTGATATTATATGCTAAGGAATTTTGATTAACCCATTGCAGGGCTTCCTCTAAGTCGGCAAAATAGCCAGAACCGTTGTCTTTAAAGACTTTGAGGATAATTAGGTTAGCTTCGGGGGCAATTTGGGCAGCGATGCTGGTAATATGAGAACCATGATTATTGCGATCGCCCGCATCTCCATCATTATCGGCGAAGTCGTATTGATAAATAATGCGATCTGCTATGCCATTATTATCAGTATCGGGTCCAAATAAGGGATGATTTAAGTCTGCCCCTGTATCAATAATAACAATGCTTTGCCCTTGTCCTTTGATGTCAGAAAAACGAGAATCTGTCCAGAAGTCATCAAGGTAAATTAGGGAAATAGCGTTACTATTGAGGGGAGTAGAAGGGGTAGTATTTGTATTGGTAACAGGAGGATTAGTTGGGGTATTGGAAGGAGATTCATCATCAAGAATAGTGATGTTTGCAGTACCTTGATTACCAATAATTGCGCCGTTAGTTGGGTTAGTTAATTGGATAGTAAAGTCTTCGTCTCCTTCTACTTTGTCATCATTGCGAATTTTGATAGCGTTGGGATTATTTAAGATGGCATTTTGAACAGTAATGACTTTGCTAACTTCATTATTAATAGAACTTGCTGCACAACCGCATCCCTTCGCAGTTCCATCAATAAAACTTAGGGTTGCACCGACAGAATTGGTAATATCTCCTGTACGGGTAACAATAATTTCGGTGATAGCGGTTCCGTCTTCTTGAACGGTATAATTGGCTGCACTAAAGTTCAGTTGAGTTTGACCTTCTGAGAAGGGAGAAATCAGGTCTAAAGTGGGAATAGAAAGGGGAATATTTGCCCCAGTTGTGCTAATAGTAAAGATAGGATAGGTTTGTTTCCATCCTTCTTGAACAATTTGTGCAACGTTATAAGTTCCAGGTCGTAAATTGGTGAACTGATAGTTACCGTTCGCATCCGTTTGGGTGGAAGTTTCACCGTTATCTAATTGGTTGTTCCCATTACTGTCTAAATAAACCGTCCAACCTGATAGATTTGCTTCATTATTATTAACCGCATTGCCATCAATGTCATTCCAAATATTGCCTTTGATTTCAGCATCATTATCTTGAATACCGACGTTAACATTAGGAACAGTTAACCCGTTGTAATTGGTATCGCTACTGGTAACAGAATGGTTAATAATTGCGGTGTGATTTCCTTCAGTTACGGTGTCATTAACCGCAGTAACGATAACAGTTTGGGGAGTATTCCAGTTCGTTGAATTAAAGGTGAAGGTAGTTTGATTAAGGGTAATTTGACTGTTACCTGTTAGGGTAATGGTAACGTCAGCAGTGGGTTGAGTTTTTAAGACTAAACTGTAGCTATCGGTGTTACCTCCTTCAGTAATGCTGGTATTGCCTCCCGTTTGGGTTAGGGTGATACCTGGGGTTGCAGGTGGTGTAATGCTAAAGGTTGCGGTTTTGGGTGCATCACCACTGTTTCCTGCATTATCTTGGATGGTGGTAGCATCAACCCGTAAATTATAAATTCCAGGGGTATTAGTTAAGGTATCTAACCCGTTTATGCGATAGGTTGTACCAGAGATGTAGTCAACTGTCACCGTATTCGGTAGGGTAAGGGTGACACCATCACGGGTTAAGGAAATATCACTCTTATCGAAGGTACTTAAATCGATAGTTTCTGAGAATTGAACATCGATACTATTAACGGGGTTAGGGGTTGAGGTGGGAACGTTGAGGAATTGAGTTAAAACGGGTTTTGTAACGTCTGCAAATAAGCTTAAAGTTGTATTGGTGGTGTTTCCTGCTGCATCTTGTACTCGGATTTCTAATTCTCTTGCACCTGGAGACGGCAGTTGAACGTTACTATTAAACTGCGTCCCTGTAACCGTTGCTTGTTGTAAGAGAGTATTGGTAGTTTTGTCGTAGAAAAAGACTTTTAAGCCGGTTTCGCCTAATTCTCCGCTAATATTGGGGTTGGTTGTATTAATTCGTCTTTGTCCTGATACAGTTAGGGTGACAAATTCCTGTAGGGGCGCAAGGTTTGCGCCCAAAGCTGTTAGGGTATTAGTAACATTAATATTAGTCGGTGCAGTGGGTGCAATGGTATCCATTACCCAGGTTTCAGACTGTATTCCTGTTCCAGAATTACCCGACAAATCTTGAATACCACTACCGTTGACGCTGAGGGTATAAGTACCATCGGTGAGGGTTAAAGCGGTTAAATTATTAATCCGATAAGTCGTATCATTAATAGCACTAATTGTGACAGTATTATTAATTAAATTCGTGCCATTATTGCGAGTCAGAATAATATCTTGCCAAGTGAAGGTACTGAGGTCAATTTTTTCGGAAAAAGTAACCGTTAAAGAGGGAACTGGTTGATTACGAGGAGCAATTAAAAGATCAACTACATCAGTAACAATAGGAGGGGTTGTATCAGCATTTCCTGTGGCTATTTTTAGCCACGTTTCTGTCAAGAACCCTGTGCCTAATTTACCTGTGGTGTCTTGTATTCCTGATGCGTTAACCGTTAAGGTATAGTCTCCATCATTATTGGTTAAAGTATTTAATCCGGTAATTTGATAACGGGTAGGAGATAAGGCAAAAATCGAAATCGTAGAATTGATTAAATTTGAACCACCATTGAGGGTTAAACTGAGATCGTTGTAATCAAAAGTATTCGCTTTAATGGCTTCAGAAAAGTCAACGGTAATGGCGTTAACAGCCGTAGCGATGGGGTCAGGACTAACATCAATGATATCGGTAACGGTGGGTCCACCAGGGGTATAAACAACCGTGTAGATTTTCGTTCCTGCTGTGGCGTTATTGTCAAGAAAATGTAAAATATTTTCATAAATTGGGCGACCTGTTGCGGGGAAAGTGCGGTCAGTTGTCCAAATGTTTTCTAAGCTAATTTCTGTGCCATCAGAACGCAATATTTTAGCGAGATCCAATTGGCTATTACTGGGTTCATCTAAGCGGAAATAAGTCCAACCATTGTCAACGGTGGCGGTAATTTGAACGGTTAAATCATTGAGGGTTGCAGGTGTGTCAATGGTGGCATTTTTAACGGCGTTGACGGGTGCAGTCCCCCCACTACTAAAGTAAAGAGTATCAGGGGTAAATTCTGCATCAAAGGTATCATTAACGAGGAAATCAGGTAAGCTATCAGGGTTAGGATGATTAACTTGAACTTGATGGATTAATTCGTGAATTTTGACTTCTTTGATTAAGGACAGTTCGGCTTTACCTAAGCTATTAGTATGTTCAAAGGTGGCTTTATAGTCAATAAATTTACCCTGTAAACTGGATTTGAGTAACCAGTCAGCAACGGCAGTTTTTCCGGCTTGAATATCTCCAAAATTGACGGTTAAGGAAGGACTAACCCCTTGTCCATTAACTTCTGAACCGATAATTTGGAAGTCAATTAATAACCCTTTTTCATTCTCGATGATTTTGGGTTGACCAGAAGTAATCTTAAGATTTTTTGCGTCTCCTTTGCCTTCATTTCTGACTAAAACAGCGAGGGAATAAGGGACAGACGTTTCAATAATATCCTCGGTAAAGGGGTCATCGGCAAAGACATCCCGTTGATGGAAATAGTCTAAATAGAGTTCTGCTTGAGGGAAGACAGTAATGGGAGTAGAGAGTAAGGGAACAGTGACGGTTGTGCCGTTTTCGAGGTAGGAAAGTGTGCCTCCGATAGTGTATTGAGTGGGGATTTCTGGTGCAGCTAAATTAGTAGGAATAAATGTCCATTGTGCGCTACCAATGCCTTCATCTTGGGGAGTATTAGGGTTATCTCCTGTTAAGATTCCCGTACCATCAACGGCGGTAATATTGCTGAGGATGGGTGAAGTAATGCCAAATAAGTCGTTAACAATATTGCCGTTTTCGTCTTTAATTTGCAGGATAACAGAGAGGTTTTCGAGGTTGGTTGCGTTGCCGTTTTCGATTTCTAAACTACCCAGAAACGCAGCACGGGTCATTACTGCTTCTTGGTCGATTTTGATGGTGACTTGAGCGCAGACACTTGCATTCTCTGCTTGAATTTCTTCAGATTCTGCTTCTAAAGACGACATTGAAAACGAACCAAAATTACGGCTCAACCTTTCTATTTCGCTAAAAATACCTTGTGCTATTTGTTCTGCTTCAGCAAAAATATCTTCAAAGCCTCTGCTAACACTGATTTGCATTTCTTGTTCGGCAATTTTTAGCTTACTTTGCCAAACATCCAAATCTAGAAAATCAGTATTCTGTCCATTAGGAACTTCAGAAGCATTTGTAATTCCAGCATTCCAATAATCAATACTTCGATTCCATCGTTCTACAAATCGATTAATATCAGCAGTATTTATTTCAAGAGACTGCGAAATGTTGATGAGTTCGTTAACTTCTGTACTAGACAGCTTGAAACCATTGTCGGTCAATTCCTCAGTTCTTAAGAAAAAAGCATCTATCCAGTTACCGAAATCTTTAGTCTCAATAGTTTCATTCAGCCAGGCAGAAGAATCAAATAAGTAGAGATGGAAGTCAACAATTTTTTGTAAACGTGCATAAACATCTTCCATTTTTTCGAGCAACTCTAACAGTGGATTAGAGCCGATAATTGCATTAGAATTCTGAAAGGTAGTCTCGAAAGCAATTTGACTTTGAGACTGAGTGTTGGATGATATCAAAAGACAGCGTAGTGAATCTCCAATTTCTAAAGCACAGCTAAAGCCTACTAGAAAAGCACCTAATGGTTTATTAATTTTTTTTGCTACTTCACCTAACGATTTTAGACATCCATAAAGAGCTTTAGTTTCATCAAAATATGTCGGTCTATTTTCTGTATATAGTCCAATTGTATCTTTCAAACAACTAGCTAAATTTCTCCAGTCGTCTAACTTTGGTAGTTGTGTAAAAACACCAATTAAATCTATAACACATCCGGCAACAGCATTAAATACATCCAGCCTATTTACATCACAAGGAGGATTGGGTTGGGGATTAGTATTACAAGGATTAATATTAGTAATAATCGGCGTAGGACTAAAAATACCGCCGCCACCGCCGCCACCGCCGCCACCGCCAATAGACGGTAAGCTAGGAGGACAATTTCCTTCAACGTTGCTAACGGCGATCGCAGACCCTCTTGTGACATTATTAGGCCCACAAGGATAAGACCATTGTAAAGATCCAGAAATTGAGCAAGGAACGGGTGTATCTGGATCTACATCCCCACCGCCAGTACCGCCACCAGTACCACCGCCACCAGGATTAGAAAAATCGTTAATTCTTGTCACCCTCACAGGAATAGTCAGGGAACTTTTAGCAGCTAAATTATCAATTTCACCCAGTAATGGCTCAATTTTATAAAATGGATGAGTTCCAAAATTCAACTTAATATCATTAGCAGTAATTAATCCGTGATTAGTCACCGTCATATTAATCTGTGTGACTTGACCAACTACCTGTAAATCTTTTAAATCAATTAAAGGCGGATCAATAACAACAACCGGAATCGGAACATCAGTTTCAAAAGTAGATTGAACACTAATGGTATATCGATCTTCAATTTCTGTCGGCGTTACTGTCCAAGTATATTTAACCGTTTGCCTTGACAAAAATGCCTGAATATCTTCTGTTTCTCCTGCACCAATGAAGATATTTTGTTGATAAGTATCATGGTTATTTGCTGTTACTCTCAGGGTATAATATCCCTCGGCTAAATCAGTTTTTGATAATACCCCATCCGCATCTTGTTCAGAGAAAATAACCCTTCCCGTAAAGGGATCTAATAAAGTTACTGTGGCATTTTCTAACCTCGGTGAACCTTCCGCAAAAAAGAATAATTCATCAACTACATTGATATTAAGATTGCCTTTTGCTTCGGAAACCGCACGAAAATCAAAGGGTAAACTTAAGGAAGCTTCATCTCCTGAAATGACAACATTGCCGTTATAAACCGTTAACTCTTGCGTTGCTGAAGGTTGTAATAATAAGGATACTTTAGTTGATTCACCTGGATTTAAAGAAGGTAAAGTGACAGGTGAAGCTAACTTTAACCAAGACGCTTCAGGGAGTAAAATATCTAATTCCCCTGATGCTATTTCCCCTTGATTACTAACAGTAAATTCTACAAGGCTTTGTCCTCCTCGTAACATACTTGCTTGTAATCTGCTAGTATCTGCCACTAAACGGGGTAATAATTGCGCCACATCTACCCTTACTGGTAAGTTAGCTGTCACCCCTTCATTACTACTTAAACCCACTGAGAAATTGTAATAACTCCAGTTATCATTAGGGACATTAATACTGTAATTAACCGTTATTTCTTCATTCCCTGATAAAGTCGTTTTCTCTGGAGTAAGATTAACTGTCCAATCACTCGGCGCACCATTTATATTAGCAGTTAATCCCGATAATTCTATATTACTTAAATTCTGTAATTTAACCGAACCATTAAAAGTTGTTCCTTCTGTAATACGCTGAGAAACTTGAGTTAAGAATTGGTCATTTTGTTCAAACCGCATTCCTAACAAAGTAAACTGATCTTCTGCTGCACTATCTTCTTGAGAAAACCCAGGAAAATAAGCATTAATTTTATAATTTCCTGCTTCTCCTGTTAAGGGAGAAAATTGACGGACAAAATTGCCATTTGCATCAGTAAACGCATCAAATTCTCGTATATTCCCCTTATTTTCTACCCTGACTTTCACAAATTCAAAGGCAACGGGAGAATTATCACTATTACTTAAAGCCGTTCCTCGTAAAGTGATAGGATTACCTGCGATCGCGGTTTCTGTATCAGTATAAACTGTCGCACGATAAGCAGGTGTTATGGTTAGTGGAGTAATAGTCGTATTATTATTTTCTCCAATGTTTACCCCTTCATTAATTGTATTTTCGCTATCTGTTACTCCAATTAAATAATACTGTCCTGGAGTTCTTGACGCAAAATAGGTAACAGTGCGATTATAAGATGTTCCTGGTAATAAATTAGCAGGATTTTCTGTACTTCCTAAGCCAAATTCTCCTAATAAAGTATCATTAGCATCTAGTTTATTATCCGTTGACAAATAAACCCTGTCTTTCCAACTTCCTGATGCAGAAATAATGCCATTATTAGCAATAGTGTAAGTAAATTGTGATTGTTTACCTGTATAAGTGGGTTGTATTCCTTGTAACTGAGTCACCGATAAATCAGGGACATTTATATCAGTAACTTCTAAGCTATCACTACCACTATTTAAACCGTCTGCTGAGGCATTAATATTAATGGTTTGACTACCATCATTAATACCATCACTGACTCCTGTAATTGTAAAAGTAGCAGAAGTTTGTCCGACGGGAATTATTACAGTATTGGGAACAGTAGCTTCTGTGGTATCACTAGAATTAAGATTGACCTGGCGTGGGGACATAAAAATCTATAAGCTAGACTTAATCAGGGATATAGCCCGTCGTCCTCGTCGATAATAGGCGCGTTTTTCGGGGCTTAATTGCATTAATGCCTGGGCTTCAACGGTAAATAAATCACAAGAGTCAACCCAATCTTTTCCATGAAGACCGATATAAAAGTTACTGTGTCTCCGTCGCATTTTCTTGTTTTTTCTGACTCTCCCCACATATTTTGCCAATCCTTTCTCTTTAATAATTTTTCCAGAAAATGTTGCCATTGAATAAGCTAGAGTAATCAATATAATTAAGGAAGTAAGGCGATGTCCTGTTAATTTCGTTCTTTCTAAATCATAACCACCTTTCTTAAAATCCCGAAACATTTCCTCAATACAAAATCTCTTTTTATAAGCGTCAATCGTCTCATCAATACTGGTTAAATTTGTGATAATAAACCAAGCTTCTTTTGTCTCTATTCCTCTATACTTCTTTTTCCATTTCGCCACTATATTACTGCCTATAAATCCTTTTGTTTTCGTAACTTTAACTCCTTGATAAAATAAAGACATTCCTGAAGATAATCCTAAATCTTTTAGTCGCGTCCACATTTCCTTTTCTACTTCAATATAGTTGCTTTTCTTCAATCTGAGTGCATAATAAACTCTTTTTTGTCCATGTAACCATTTTGCTAGTTCAACTGAGCAGAATTCTCTATCCCCTAAGACAACTATTTTATATTCTTTTAGAAAGAGTAATATTCGGGCTAATATACTTTTCTGTGTGTCAAAGTTACTATTACCGATGTGATCTAGCAACTCAAAATATAAGGGAATTCCTCTATTATCAATTACCAGACTTACCATCAAAATATTAATCAACCCCCATTGGGTTCTATCTATGGCAATATGTAAGACATCTCCTGTACTAAATGATTGCTTTAACCACTGTTTTATGATAGGTATCCATACTCCTTCAATTGTCAAACAAGGAATCTCGAAAAACCGTTTTAACTTTTTTCTCTTACTTTCAAATAAAATGGGACTGGGAAAATAACTAGCTAACTCATAAAACCTAATTTTCCTATATACTTGCACTAATTCTATCATGATTAACAGTATTAAATATTCCGATTTTTTCAGATACTTTGTTAAATGGTTGTTATAAATTTCTGGTAACATTTTGGGTTTAGACGGCGATCGCTAAAAAAAGAACATTTTCTTTTTACCATGTTTTGCTCTTTTCGTCATCTGGTAAGGCTTTCAGGGTTTCATGTCCCCACGCCAGATTTAAGAAATTAACAGTTTTATCTGTTCGTTTTAAAATGGGTTGATTTGCTGTAAAGAAACCTAAATTATCATTGAAATAACCATTAAAATATTCTGCATTTAAGCCAATGTCATTATCAGCAATGATAAGGTTTGCACTGGTTTGAGTCCCTAAATTTGCACCACCAGTGGGGTTAGAAAGCACCATATTTATACTTTCATCTCCCTCTCTGGTCAAGTCATTTTGAATGGGAATATTAACCGTTTTCGTCTGTTGTCCTGAAGCAAAAGTAACTACAATGGGTGAATTATTATAATCATTTGGTGCTGTTGCCGTGCCATTATTTAGGTTAATAGTAACACTAACTTCACCGTTACTATTTCCTGCACGATTGATAGTAACAGCAGTAATAGGTGTACCGTCTTCATTAACCGTAAATTGCGGTGAACTAAAGGAGAAAGTACCTGAATTAATATCATCATTGGTAATAATGCTATTAACTGCTGTGGTGGTTCCCCGATTATAATTAGCACTAGAAACCAAGGTTAAATTGACTGTTTCATCAGCTTCAAACATACTATCTACTGTTGGGTCAAGGGTTAAAATTGCTGTATCAGAACCTGCAGCAAAGGTAATACTTCCACTTGTTCCATTAAAACTTGCTGCCCCACTTTGGATATAGTCATTATTAAATATTCCTGTTCCACCGACATTAAAATTAACGGTTAAAGGGCTAACTGTATTACCCGTCCGTATAAACGTATAAACAAGATTAGTTAGACCATCTTCTGTCACACTATCAGGAGAAACTACTAAAGAAATCGTCGGCAAATCATTATCAACAATTGTTAAATTAGCTGTATTTTGACCACCTAAAGTTGCGCCACCTGTCGGATTAGTTAAGCTTAATTTTAGGGTTTCATCACCTTCATAAATACTGTCATTAACAATAGGAATAGTAACGGTTTTACTGGTTTCTCGATGGGCAAAATTAACGACAATGGGGGTATTGCCATAGTCATTAGGTGCAGTAGCAGTGTCATCGCTTAAATTGAGGGTAGCACTAACTGCCCCATCACTGCCATCTGTACGAATAATGGTTACTGTAACAATGGGGGTTCCATCTTCTGTGATACTGTAGTTAGTGGCACTAAACGCTAAAATACCCGGAAGAGGAATTTCATTATCAACAATAGTTAGACTGGCTGTATTTTGTGAACCTAAAACTGCACCATTAGTGGGATTAGTGAGAGTTAAGTTAATGGTTTCATCTAATTCAAATTCGCTATCATCAATGATGGGGATAATGACGGTTTGGCTAGTTTCTCCTTGAGCAAAGTTAACGATAATGGGAGTATTATTGTAATCTTCGGGAGAGATAGCTGTGCCATTATTAAGAGTGATGGTAGCACTAACTTCAGTTTGTACTGCACCACTACGAACGACAGTAACAGCAACAACGGGCGTACCATCTTCTATGACTCGAAATTGAGCATTACTAAAGGCTATTTCATCTTTAGCGGTGACAAAAGCATTGCTGTTAATATCTAAGCCTGTGACTCCTTCAATAAAGCCTATCAGTTCGTCGGGTTCAGTATTGGGTTTATCAACATAGATAGCGGTTCCTGAGATGTTATTAAAGGAGGCAGTTGTTAAGCGATAATTGCTTTTTGCTCCGTTGAGTTGGATAATGTCTTGAGTGGCGTTAAAATCGGTAATCCTTGCGTAATCAGTCGTTCCAGTTGTCGTATTATTGCGATCGTCATAATAAATATTAGCAGCATCCCCTAAAATAAAGGTATCTATGCTATTTCCTCCACTTAAAGTGTCTATCTCATTTAGTCCGGGGGTTAGTTTTTTGGCATTTACTCCTGAGAGTTTGTCATTACCATCACCCCCGCTAAGGCTATCATTCCCTTCACCCCCAATGAGAGTATCATTTCCTCCACTCCCATTGAGGTTATCGTTATATTGAGTGCCAGTAATATTAAATAGCTCAATATTAGAATAATTAAGTAATGTTGTGCTAGAATAAGAAGAGTAAATTTTACTTGAAGTATTAGTAATTCCATAATTATTAGTACTAATGCCTGAACCTGTTGCTGTGGTATAATCAGCAATTAAGGTATCTGTTCCTGTATTGCCATTAATTGTGCCACCCAACAGATAATTAGTAAACTTAAAGGTATCATTACCACTTCCTGTAGTAATTGTGCCAATTTTTTCAAAATTCTTAACTTCAGTGCCACTAATTCCTTGTAAATTAGTAGTCACTGATAAATCCAAATCAAAGGTTAAATTAGTGATAGCACTGCTTAAGTCTAGATTGACCGTATCAGTTCCTTTACCTCCATCTAAACTATCTCCTATTGTGCCATTAATGGTATCATCACCCGCAGCACCAATGAGAGTATCATTGCCAGCATAACCTGTCAGGCTGTCATTATATTGAGTCCCAGTAATATTAAATAATTCAATATTAGAATAATTAAGGAATGTACCACTGTTATAAGAAGAATAGATTCGACTTGAAGTATTAGTAATTCCATAATTATTAGTACTAATGCCTGAACCTGTTGCTGTGGTATAATCAGCAATTAAGGTATCTGTTCCTGTATTGCCATTAATTGTGCCACCCAACAGATAATTAGTAAACTTAAAGGTATCATTACCACTTCCTGTAGTAATTGTGCCAATTTTTTCAAAATTCTTAACTTCAGTGCCACTAATTCCTTGTAAATTAGTAGTCACTGATAAATCCAAATCAAAGGTTAAATTAGTGATAGCACTGCTTAAGTCTAGATTGACCGTATCAGTTCCTTTACCTCCATCTAAACTATCTCCTATTGTGCCATTAATGGTATCATCACCCGCAGCACCAATGAGAGTATCATTGCCAGCATAACCTGTCAGGCTGTCATTATATTGAGTCCCAGTAATATTAAATAATTCAATATTAGAATAATTAAGGAATGTACCACTGTTATAAGAAGAATAGATTCGACTTGAAGTATTAGTAATTCCATAATTATTAGTACTAATGCCTGAACCTGTTGCTGTGGTATAATCAGCAATTAAGGTATCTGTTCCTGTATTGCCATTAATTGTGCCACCCAACAGATAATTAGTAAACTTAAAGGTATCATTACCACTTCCTGTAGTAATTGTGCCAATTTTTTCAAAATTCTTAACTTCAGTGCCACTAATTCCTTGTAAATTAGTAGTCACTGATAAATCCAAATCAAAGGTTAAATTAGTCATAGCACTGCTTAAGTCTAGATTGACCGTATCAGTTCCTTCACCTCCATCTAAACTATCTCCTATTGTGCCATTAATGGTATCATCACCCGCAGCACCAATGAGAGTATCATTACCAGCATAACCTGTCAGGCTGTCATTATATTGAGTCCCGGTAATATTAAATAGCTCAATATTAGAATAATTAAGTAATGTTGTGCTAGAATAAGAAGAGTAAATTTTACTTGAAGTATTAGTAATTCCATAATTATTAGTACCAATCCCTGAAACTGTTGCTGTGGTACAATCAGCAATTAAGGTATCTGTTCCTGTGTTGCCATCAATTGAGCTATTCAACAGATAATTAGTAAACTTAAAGGTATCATTACCGCTTCCTGTTGTGACTGAAGATATTTTCTCGAAATTACTAATTTGAGTGTTACTATCGCCACTAAGTTGAGCATTTGCATTTGCCCAATCTAACACCCAATTGGTGCTAGTATTACTCAAGCTTAAAGTGAGAGTATCACTTCCCCCACCTGCATTAATTTTATAGCCTGTATTAGCAGAAAAAGAATCATTATATTGAGTGCCAGTAATATTAAATAGCTCAATATTAGAATAATTAAGTAATGTTGTGCTAGAATAAGAAGAGTAAATTTTACTTGAAGTATTAGTAATTCCATAATTATTAGTACCAATCCCTGAAACTGTTGCTGTGGTATAATCAGCAATTAAGGTATCTGTTCCTGTATTGCCATCAATTGTATCAACCCCCAAACCAGGATTAAGGATGTCATTACCATCCCCACCATCCAAAGTATCATTACCATCCCCACCATTTAAAATATCATCTCCTGCTAACCCGTTTAAACTATCATTTCCCCCTAACCCATCAATTACATCATCCCCAGAAGTTCCCGTAATCGTATCATTTCCAGCACTTCCCGCGAAATTCTGCATTTCGACCGCAATATTCACCCCATTAAAGCTAATAACCCCGTGATCATTCTCCGTCTTTAACTGCCCTAAATCAGTCTCACTCAGACTTTGCCCCATTACCAACGCCGAAAATATTGCCCCTTCATCCCCATCACTGTCATTACTGCCATTTAACACTACGTCTACATAATGGCCATATTCCTCTAAAATTAACCCTACTAAGGCATTGATTCCCCCTAACCCCCCTTGAGAAGGGGGAAATAATTGCAGTAAATACTCATAAGCTAGGTAAATTATGCCTGTATCGGCACTATAAGCCCCATTTGCCCCATTTAGCTCGGACTGATAGCGAATTTCTAGGGCAGGAAACCCAGCAAAATCACCGTTTAACCAAGCCGTCTGTAGGGTATCAGCTTGAGAGGTTGAGTTAAAAGCCAATGCCATTTTAGCGGCAAAATCAGGGTTATTAGCAAAGTTTTGTAATGTGGTTTGACTGAGTAAAAATGCCTGTTCTAAGACAGCCATGAGGGATGGCACAAGGGTTAAAGAATTGATGGTTAACAAGGAATTAGTCATTATGATAAATGATAATTTTTTTTAGAAGTCAAGCAAAAACAGAGGCTAAATTCAATGATTTTTCCTAAGAAAACTTATTATTAATACTCTTAATTTTTCATCTAGTTATTATAGTTTTTTTGTACGTAATTGACTAATATTAAGAATATTCTTACAAATCCTAAAAGTTTTTTTTGTTTTTGTCAAGTCCCAAAATGAATATTTTTGATACTGGCTCTACTTAACTAGGTCTTAAGTCTATAAAGGAATTAACCTAAAGCCTTAATTAGTCACTTTTATAAGAATTATAACCGCTAAATTTTTAGCGGTTATTGATATTTTTTGAATGCAAAAATTACCCAACCCAAAGTTGGTGATCATTGAACAACGTAATTACCCTAATCTACCCAGAAAATGTGGACAAAGGAAGTTGTACTTATTTGAGAGAGCTTCAAGTTATTAAAACACAAAACAAGACCAATGAGTGTCATCGTTATGTATAACTTAGTGTATAAGTTATACATAACAGTCAGCCCATAGGTTAAGACAGCCTAAATTTCTAAAATCTAATCAGAGAGCTTTAAAACAATTATGTGGATTGTCCAAGTTTAAAGTCAGAAAAACTGAAGCTATTGTCACTCATATTTTCTGCTCATTAAGAGCATGAGTGTCAATTAGAACTTATGAGAATTCAAGAAACTAGGTTCTACCGGACAAGTTATGCTAGATTATTACAAATAAGAGACCTTAACTCTAAAGGGTTAAGCTATACAAACAAAGGTTGCCTACGCAACCTATAATGAATGTCCACGAAGGTGGACTTCGTTTTTATAGGATAAGGCTTTAGCCTTTTATTAATTGTTAGTTTAGCATAGTAAGTCCGGTAGAACCATATTATGAAAACATTGAATCATAAAGTCTGCTCAATGAGTATTCTTTTTATATATAACTTAATATTTATACACAGAGGGTTTGTTGGGTTTCGTTCCTCAACCCAACCTACAAAAACGACAAAAACGACAAAAATTGTTTATAAATTAGTCATCACAGCTTGAGTAAATGCTTCAATACTCTCTAAAGGATGTTCTTGAATGCCTTGGTCACTGCGCAACCATAATAAATACTCCACATTACCTGCTGGCCCCGTAATCGGAGATTCAGTTAACCCGCCATAACCCCATCCTAACTGATAAGCTGTTTGTAATACCCTTTCAATGGCTTGAGCTTGATCTTTGCTATTGCGAACTACTCCCTTTTTACCAACCCGCGATCGCCCGACTTCAAACTGAGGTTTAATTAATAAAATAACCTCTTTAGGAACGGCTAAAAGATGCCACAAGGGTTCTAATACCTTCGTTAAGGAGATAAATGACACATCCATCACCCCTAAGTCAGCAAAAGCATCATCTCCATATAACTGTTCAGGGGTTAGATACCGAAAATTTGTTCGCTCTTTTAAGATCACCCTTTGATCTTGACGCAATGACCAGGCCACCTGTCCATAACCTACATCCACCCCATACACCCGTTTGGCCCCGGCTTGTAATAAACAATCGGTGAACCCCCCGGTAGAAATGCCCCCATCTAGGCAAATTCTCTCCGTTACGACTATATTAAACACCTTTAGGGCTTTTTCGAGCTTTTGTCCGCCACGAGAGACATAAGGGGGCTTTGCTTGTACTTGAATTTCGGCTGAAATATCGACTTCTGTACCCGGTTTATCAATAATTTGTTGATTAACTCTGACTTCTCCAGCGCGGATGAGACTTTGGGCCTGTTGACGAGAAGGACACAGGTTAAGTTCAACTAATAAAGTATCAAGACGTTGTTTAGGCAAAGATAGTTAATGGGGGTTGGGGGTTGGGGGTTAGGATTTTTTTTGTTGCATCATGAGTTTCCAATCTTCAATAATGCGTTGACGTTCCCTGGCGATCGCTAAGGCCCCATCAGGAACATTGCTAGTGACCACTGAACCGGCCGCTACGGTTACATCTTCCCCTAAGGTCACAGGGGCAACAAATACGCTATTTGCACCAGTTTTAGTGCGATCGCCGATAATTGTCTGATGTTTATTGACACCATCATAGTTAGCGGTAATGGTTCCGGCCCCCACATTAACCTGTTCTCCTAAGATAGCATCTCCTAAATAGGACAAGTGAGCGACATTACTCTTTTGTCCGACTTCTGACTTTTTAATTTCAACAAAATTACCAATACGACAAGATTCTTTAATATTAGCCTGACCCCGCAAATGAGCGTAAGGGCCGATACGACATTCAGTGGCCACCTGACTATCTGTAATTACTGAATACAGTACCGTCACCCTTTCTCCTAGTTGACTATTTTCAATGAGGGTTCCTGGGCCAATACGACTGCCTGCACCAATGGTAGTATTGCCCCGTAAATGGGTTTGAGGTTCAATGACGACATCTGTTTCTAATGTTACAGTATCATCAATAGTAATACTATCGGCATCGATCATAGTTATACCTGAGGCCATCCAATAATCCTTGATGCGGTCTTGTAAAATATCATTAGCAGTGGCTAATTGTTTGCGATCATTAATACCACTAATTTCGAGATAATCTTCTACATCTACTGCCATCACCGGGGTCAAAAATTTAACCACATCGGTTAAATAATATTCTTTTTGGTCGTTATCTGCCGAAAGTTTAGGTAAAATTTGAGCCAGTTTTGGCCAATTAAAACAGTAAATTCCTCCATTAATACGGTGATTTTTCTTTTGGGCCGGATTACAATCTCGATCTTCTACAATTTGGGTAACTTGGTTATTAGTATCACAAAAAACCCGCCCATAACCTTTTGGATTGGGAATTTGGGCAGTTAGTACGGTAGCCGCATTGTGATTAGATTTATGGGTGTGAAGAAGGTTTTCTAGGGTTTCTGGACGCAATAGAGGAACATCCCCATTTAAGACTAATAAATCTCCGTCAAAATCTTGTAAATGGGGTAGTAGTTGTTGAACTGCGTGGCCGGTTCCTAACTGTTCTGGTTGTTCTACAAATTCTAATGAGTTTATATGGGTTAAAGCTTCTTGTACTTGTTGTCCTTGATAACCCACAATAATCAGTTGTCGGGATGGTGTGAGAGACTCACAACTTTTAAGTACCCGTTCAACGAGCGATCGCCCTCCTAGTGTATGTAACACTTTAGGAAGGGTTGATTTCATTCTCGTTCCTCGTCCTGCTGCCAGAATTGCTACCGCTACCATTGCTTTAAATCCATCAATGATTCCCCAGTGGAGTATATCGCGTCTTGCCCCCTTTTGGATAGATTTATCTTATATTAATGCTGAAACCTTGAAAGGTTCAGCTATAAAAGCGAAGCCTGTCTTCACAGGCAGCAATTATTTGTTAATATTAAATATTAATTTAAAGAGCCTACCAACGGGAGGCTTCGTTCCTATAGCCTTAGCCTTTAGGCTAAAGGAATTTTCAAGAATTTTTGGGTTAACTTATTTTTGTTCGATAAACTCAACAAATCTTTGCACTAAAAGAGGATTTCGCCAACCTTTTTGGGCTTCTTCTGTCATAATATTCAAAGCGTCGGAAGGATTGAGAGCCTGTTTATAAGGTCTTTGGCTAGTCAGTGCATCATAAATATCGAGAATTTGAAACACTTGAGCTAACCAAGGAATATTATTTCCCACTAAGCCATCAGGATAGCCCGTTCCGTCCCAACGTTCATGATGGTGGCGAATAATTTGGGCAATACCTCTACGATTTTGCATGGGGCGACAAATTTCTTCCCCGATCAAAACGTGCTGTTTAATAAGTTCTCTTTCAGCTTCATCAAGCTGTTCCTTTTTGAGCATAATAGCATCAGGAATAACCACAGTACCGATATCATGGAGATGAGCAGCTAAAATTAAATCATTAATTTCCACAGGGTTAAGGTTTAAATATTGTCCAAAACTTTGAGCTAATTGATCAACTCTGGCACAGGAAGTTCCTTCTTGAGAATAGCGTTTATCGATGGCTTGGGCAATAAGAAATAAGACTTGCTGCATCTGTGCTAGCCATTCGTAAAGCCGTTTTCGCTGCACTAACAGTTGAACTTCTGGTAAGAGAAGCATTTGTTCTAAGGGTTTGCTAAAAAAAGCATCGGCCGAGACTTCCTTACTTTTAATACGGGAAGCATTATCATCAGAAACGGTCATCAAAATTACTGGAATAGCGCGGGTTCGCTGATCCTCCTTAATCTTTTGACAGATATCAAAACCGTTGGTATGGGGCATTTTGATATCCATTAAAATTAAGTCAGGGAGGTTAGCCAGAACGAAGGAAAACACATCTGAAGTGCCATCATGGTCTGAGACTTGGTAGCCGTCTGATTCTAAGAGATCTACCGCCATCATACGGCTAAAAGAGTGGTCATCGACCACTAAGATTTTAGCTGGTTCAGAACTTCCAAAAATATCCACAGAATCTTGTTTAGTTGAATCTACTAGAAAGGTTAAGGGTAAAGCATTAATCTTGATTCTATTAATAGTTTAACTAATTTTTAGTATATGCAAAATTTAATTAAACTTAGGTTTTTAGGCAACTTTAATCACTTTTATCTCTTGTCTTGATCCAGCGTTTTTTCCAATGACTCGAAGGTTCTAAAGAACTCTCTTGCTGTTCCTTTTCTCGTCTATTATGAATCATAATGGCTGTGTCTTCTAGTTGAGGATCTCTATAAGGTATAGCGGCCCGAGTTTGTAAGTGTTCCCATTCTTGTTCAGAAAGGGCTAGATGGTCTTGATTTTTCCAACTGGCGAGGGTTCCTGGAGATCGCCTTCCCACCCCTCTAGTAGCTTCTAAGCTTAACCCTGTTAATTGTAAAGCTTTTCGGATACAAGCAGCACAAGAATAAGTCGCTAAGTATCCATCGGGTTTTAAACATTGGGCGACTAAAGCTATAAATTCTACTGTCCACAGTTGGGGACATTTAGGGGGGGAAAAGGGGTCTAAAAAGATAGCGTCGGCTTTAAATCCTGAATTCACCAGTGCTTTTAAGCTAATTCTAGCATCTTCTACCCATAGTTTAGCAGTTAAGGGATAAAGGGAACTAGAAGATTGAATATAATGGCTTTGGGCTAAGGTTTCTAAATATGATGGAACAGGGGCCGGCCAATGAGTTAATAATTGGTGAAAAATGGCTTGACGGGAGACAGTTTCATCCTTTTCTAAGGCCATTAATTTTACCTGACAATTCGGGTTAACTGACCAAATTGTAGCTAATGCCGCAGAACTATTGTAACCGAGTCCGTAACAAATATCAAGAATTTTTAAGGAAGATTTAATCTGGGCTTTATTTTTTAATTGACAGGGTTCGACAAACTTATATTCAGCTTCTTGTTTTGCACCAGAATGGGAGTGATAAAGTTCCTCAAATTCTTGGGAAAAAAAGGTATAAGAACCATCGTCAGTGGGTTTTAGGGTGGGGGACGAGGGGTGATGAGGTGACGGGGTAATGGGGTGATGAGAGGGGAAATTGTGGCTAGACATGAAGAATTAGGTTAAGATTTTAATCTCATAATAAACTTAAGGTAATCATACTAAAGGAGATGGGATGGTCAAAAAAATCCTTTCTACTGAAAAAATTCGCCGTATTATAACTCGTCTAGCTTCTCAAGTTATCGAAAAGTCGGGAGATCTTTCTGACCTAGTTTTACTAGGAATTTATACTAAAGGTGTTCCGTTAGCGAATTTATTAGCTCAACAAATTGAAGTCTTAGAAAATGTTAAAGTTCCAGTAGGGGCTATTGATGTTACTTTTTATAGAGATGATCTCGATCGCATTAAAACCCGTACTCCAGCTAAGACAAAAATTTCTTTTGATTTAACAGGAAAAACTGTTGTTTTAGTGGATGATGTTATTTATAAAGGGCGAACTATTCGGGCCGCCTTAAATGCGGTTAGTGAATATGGAAGACCTCAATTAATTCGTTTATTAGTATTAGTTGATCGGGGTCATCGAGAGTTACCTATCCATCCTGATTTTATTGGAAAAAAACTGCCCACTGCTTCCGAAGAACAGGTTAAAGTTTATTTTCAGGCAACTGATGGTAGGGATGCGGTCGAGTTAAGTTGAGTAAATCAAGGAATAATTATCTAATGAGTGTGGAAATTATCTGTGTGGGAACGGAATTATTGTTAGGAGATATTCTTAATAGTAATGTTCAATTTTTGGCAAAACAATTAGCCAGTTTAGGCATTCCTCATTATTATCAAACAGTAGTAGGAGATAATCCTACCCGCTTACAAGAAATCATTAAAATTGCTAGTCAACGGGCTTCTATTTTACTGTTTACTGGAGGTTTAGGGCCAACTCCTGATGATTTAACCACAGAAACTATTGCTCAATTTTTTCAAACTCCCTTGATAGAAAAGCCAGAAATTATTGAGGATATTAGACAAAAGTTTGCTCAACGGGGAAGAATAATGACGGATAATAACCGTAAACAGGCGTTAATTCCCCAAGGTGCCGATATTTTACCTAATCCTAGCGGAACTGCCCCAGGCATGATCTGGCAACCTCTTTCTAATTTAACCATTATGACCTTCCCTGGAGTCCCCTCAGAAATGAAACGGATGTGGGCAGAAACGGCGGTTCCGTACCTGAAAAGCCAAGGTTGGGGACAAGAAGTCATTTATAGCCGCATGTTGCGTTTTAGGGGCATTGGTGAGTCAGGTTTAGCCGCCAAGGTTAATCATTTATTCGCCTCAACTAATCCGATGGTAGCTCCTTATGCGTCTTTAGGGGAAGTACGTTTACGGGTATCGACCAAAGCAGCGTCAGAAGCAGAAGCAATGACTATCATTGAACCTGTTGCCCAAGAAATCAAAAAAATCGCCGGATTAGACTATTTTGGGCAAGATGATGACACTCTTGCTGAAGTAGTTGGCAAATTATTACGCGATCGCCAAGAGAATGTATCTGTGGCTGAATCTTGTACTGGTGGGGGTTTAGGGGCGATGTTTACGACTATTGCGGGCAGTTCTGATTATTTTCTGGGGGGCGTTATTGCTTATGATAATCAGATTAAAATTGCGCTTTTAGGAGTAAATGCCGAGGATTTAAAGAAATATGGGGCAGTGAGTGAAGTGATCGCCCAACAGATGGCTTTAGGGGTAAAACAACGGTTAGGGACATCTTGGGGTTTAAGTATAACCGGAATTGCTGGCCCTGGAGGCGCAACAGACAATAAACCTGTAGGATTAGTTTATATCAGTATAGCATCTCCTGATGGCAATGTAAAGACTATTGAATCTCGGTTTGGAGAAACCCGCGATCGTGATAGCATTCGTTTTCTAAGTGGGTGTACTGCTTTAGATGAATTACGACGCAAATTATTAAATAGGTAGTCATAAATATGGTTCTACCGAACTTATTATGGTAAATTAACTAAGCTTTGTTAACACAAATTATTTCTTTAGGGTTAATTTTTTGCCGATATCCTCAAGGATATGGCTACACAAACAAAGCCTGTCTTCACGGGCTAAAATATTAATATTCTTAAGCTGCGAAGGCAGCTTTTGTTTTTATAACTTCAGGTTTTAACCTGTAAGCTAACATATCCTCAAGGATATGGCTAGAGAAACCAAGCCCGTCTTCACGGGCTAACATATTGATATGATTAAGCTAGGAAGGTAGCTTTTGTTTTTATAACTTCAGGTTTCAACCTGTAAGTTAAGAAATGTAAATCAGAGTTAACCAATTATTGTTATTTGGGTATTTTGAGGGCAGATGAATTAATTCTAAAAATGCAGCGAAACTTTACCCAATTATACATTCATTGTGTCTGGGGAACTTGGGATAGATTACCTTTAATAACCCCTGATATTAAAGAAATTATTTATGCAGCTATTATTAGACAATGTAGACACCTTAATTGTACAGTAATTGCCATTGGAGGGGTTGCTGATCATATTCATCTGTTAACAAGTTTTGCCCCAACTTTAACTATTTCTAAACTTATTGGTGAAGCAAAAGGCAGTTCATCTCATCTTATTACTCATGAAATTAAACCCAATGAATTTTTTAAATGGCAAGGAGGATATGGAGTGTTTACCGTGAGTCATCGAAATTTGGAAGACGTGGCTAATTATATTAAAAACCAACCGCAACATCATCAACAAAAACAATTAATTTCTGATTGGGAAATGCAATGATTTTATATCCTAAAGGGTGAAGCTAAATAAACCAAGCCCGTCTTCACGGGCTAAAATATTAATATTCTTAAGCTGCGAAGGCAGCTTTTGTTTTTATAGCTTCAGGTTTTAACCTGTAAGATCAAACACCCCTTTAGGGTGAAGCTACACAAACCAAGCCCGTCTTCACGGGCTAAAATATTAATATTCTTAAGCTGCGAAGGCAGCTTTTGTTTTTATAACTTCAGGTTTTAACCTGTAAGATCAAACACCCCTAAAGGGTGAAGCTATACAAAACAAGCCCGTTTTCACGGGCTAAAATATTAATATTCTTAAGCTGCGAAGGCAGCTTTTGTTTTTATAGCTTCAGGTTTTAACCTGTAAGTTAACATATCCTCAAGGATATGGCTAGAGAAACCAAGCCCGTCTTCACGGGCTAAAATGTTGATATTCTTAAGCTGGGAAATCAATTATTAATCTTAGATTGTTTATGTTTAAAAAAATTATGTAAGAGATCTAATAAATCTTTATCTAAATAGGGTTTTGTGAGATAATCAGTTGCCCCTAGTGATATAGCTAATTCACGGTACTGTTTACTATTACGAGAAGTTAGCATAATAATGGGGAAAGAATCACCTTTTAACTGACGACAACGAGTCAAAAATTCTAACCCATTCATTCGAGGCATTTCAATATCACAAATAACAGCCCCAATATTAAATTCATATTCTATTTGTAGCATTCCTTCCCACCCATCTTTAGCTAAAAATACTTCATACCCTGCTTTTTCTAAAGTGATTGCTAATGTTTGTCGAATAGTCAAAGAATCATCAATAATCAAAATTTTAGGCAGAGTAGAAACATAAATATCAGAAGGTTTTTTAACAAAAGTATCCTCTGTCTCTGAATGGCGAAACCATTGTTCTAGAATCGCTTGTCCTTCAATAACTGGAACTAAACGACCATCGCCTAAAATGGTACAACCCGATAAATAAGAGGGAGATTTAATCGCTTCATTAAAAGGCTTGATCACTAAATCTTGTTCCATGACAATTTTATCAATTTTGAGAGCAATAGTTCGTTTTTTATCAGATAATAATAATAAAGTTATTTTGATAGATTTTTGCTGATTATTTTTAGGAATAAGTTGATGAGTTTTCAGTTTTCCAGATAACAAAGAGTAGAGAGGAATTAATTTCCCTTGGCATCGATAAAATACGTCATCATTTTGAATTTTGAGATCTCGCTGAGCAACTACTGTTAATGATAATAAAGAAGTTTCTGCAATTGCAAATAAAGAACTGTGTACTTTAAAAACCAATAGTTTACTAATAGTCAATGTCAAGGGTAAACGGAGTGTAAATGTTGTACCTTCTCCTGGTTCAGAGGTTATACTTAGGGTTCCTTGTAAGATTTGGATTTGTTGATGAACAGCAGATAATCCCATACCTCTCCCTGACAAATGACTAAGTTGAGAAGCAGTGGATAAACCAGGAAAAAATAAATACTCATATAATCGTTTTTTAGAGATAGTTGTTACTTCAGTTTCTGATAATAAATTCATCTTAATTATTGAAGATCGTAGCTTATCTAAATTAATACCTTGACCATCATCTTTAACCTCAAGATAAGTATGATTACCATTATAATAAGTCGAAATAGTAATCGTTCCTCTGGGGGATTTTCCTTGAGATTGACGAATAGAAGGGGATTCAATGCCATGATCGAAAGCATTACGAATAAGGTGAACTAAGGGTTCATAAAGTTTATCTAAAATTGCTTTATCAATTAATGTGTTAGTTCCTTCTAATTGAAGATTAACTTCTTTATTTTCTTGGGCTGATAAATCTCGTATCATACGAGGAAAAAGATTCAGAAGGTGTCCTACAGATATCATTTGAGTTTGTTGTAGGTTTATTTGAACTTGTTTTAGAGTTTTTTGTCGCTGTCTAAGAATTTGTTGAAATCCTTGATTTAATAAAGCAAAATCTTGAATTCCTTCTTTAATTTGTGCGAGATCTTCTATCATTATTCTTAGAGATTTCGGTAACTCTTTATAAGAATTACGGGTTAATTCTTGAAAGCGAGAAAAACGCTGTGTTAAATTTTCTAAGGTTTCTTGATGTTCTTGATTATGTAATAAAAAACGGTTATCTTGAGTGACTAAATCTTCGACTAAATTATTCAATCTTCTGAGATATTTAACATCAACTCTCATTTCTAACGTAGGAGAAGATGAATCTGTGATCGCTTCATAATGAAATGTTTGATATTCATTATCTTTCTGTATTTTTATTTCTTCATTTCCTATTATTTTTCCGTTGCTTTCAGTTTTGGGGTTAATTGGTTGAGATAATATTGGAGATTTAGTAAAATTGATTAATGATTGAGACGGACTTATTTCTGAAATATTATTTCCCGATAAAACAGCAATTTGAGTAGACCGTAATTCTTCTAACGCTAATTGACCTATTTCTTTTACCGCTTCAGGATGAAATTTTAAGGCTTTAAGAATGGCTTTTGTAATAGCAACAAAACCAGAAAAGTTAATTAATTCACCTAATCCTTGAAAAATTTCAATTTGGGCTTTTAATCCTTCTAAAATGAAGGATTGATTAGGATGTTGTAAGATAGTTTCTAAACGATTAATTCCTTCTTTAACTTCTTCTGAAAATAGAAAATCTGTAAGATTTTTCTGTTTTTGTTGTTGAGATTTTGGCAAATTTGTTAATGGTCTTTCTGTTGCTAATTTAGCCTCAACTTGAGATATAATATATTTAATTTTTTGAATTGCAGCTTCTCCCTGATGGCTTCCTGTCCGTATTTCTGATTCTAGTGTAAAACGGAAACAATCATAAGCATTGAGTAATAAATCTTCTAATTCGAGATCAATAACGGGTTTATGTTCATAAATAATCTTGAAAATTGTTTCTAATTCATGGGCTAATTCTTGAATTTGGGTTAACCCAATACAAGCAGCCCCTCCTTTAATTGAATGAGCAATTCGTATAAGATCATAAATTTTTAAAAGATTAGGATCACAACGAAGTTCTAATAAACCATGTTCTAACTCCTGTAATCGTTCAGGGGCTTCTTGTATAAAAAAGTTATAAGATTCTGGAGAGTGAAAATCGGAAACCATTATTAGTATAACTCACAAGTTTAGGAATGTAGTAGGGGCAAAACACATTCTGTTTTGCCAGTATGGGAGTTAAGTAGCTGGTCATAAATAAACGAATGTTTGTAGTAGGTTCCCTAAAGGGCTTGAAAGCTTTGTATAAGGAAAGCTAAAGCCTTCACTAGCAACTTTTCTAACCTACCTGACGATGATCATAACTAACGCACTTTAAACTGTGCCACACTCTTATGCAGTGCTTGTGCCACCCTTAATAAGGTCTCAAAAGATTCTGCTTGTTTTACAGAACGTTCTGAGGTTTTTTGAGCAATGGTGTCTACCGCTTGCATGGTACTCGAAACCGAGGCCGAGGTTTCTGCTTGAACTGTTGCTGCTTGGGCGATTTCTTCTACTAAATCTCGAATTTGTTCGCTAACCTGAGCAATAGAGGTGAGTTTTTGTCGGGTTATTTCTACTAATTCAGTTCCAGAAATTACCTGTTCTCGTCCTGCTTCCATGGCAGTAATCACTTGTTTGGTTTCTGTTTGAATTTCTTCAACCATTTCCTCAATCTCTTCTGCTGCGGCTGTTGATCGTTCTGAAAGGGAACGAACTTCATTGGCCACTACGGCAAACCCTTGTCCGTCTTGAGACAGTTCGTTGGCTTCAATGGAAGCATTTAAGGCTAATACTTGGGTTTGACTGGCTAAATCTCTAATTAAACTGACCACACGGGAAATCTTTTGAGACGCTTCTCCTAACCGTTTGAGTTTTTCGGAGGTTTCTTCTACGGTATTTTGAATGGCTAAAATGCTCTCTACCGTCAGATTCATGGCCTCATCCCCTTCTTTAACACTTTGATCGGCTTGTTCAACTTTTAACTTGGCTTGTTGGGCATTGGCCGCTACACTTTGAATAGAATCAGCCATCCCTTGACTTTGGGTCAGGGCTGTTGTAATCACTGCTGAAGCTTCTTGGGCCTCAGCCGCAAGACTTTTAATGTCTTGCGCACTATGATTGGCCGTTTGAGTAACTGCATGAGAAGCTGATTGGACTTGTAAGACAAGACGCTGTAAATTCTCCAGGGTTTTGTTGATAAATTGGGCAACTCGACCGATTTCTCCCTCAAATGCAGTGCTACGAACTGTTAAGTCCCCTTTAAACGCCCCATTAACATCTTTTAATAAAGTATCAAGTTGATGTTGAATTGCTTCTTTTTGTTGTCGTTGTTCTTGGGAAGCAGTTTCTGCTATTTGACGGGCTTGTTGGAGTTGTTCGATGTAGGTGATGTGATCTAGGGCATATTCGGTTTGGGTAGCTAACTCAGAGAAAAAGTCGATATCTGATTTTTTCCAGACCCTCGGTTTTGAACAATGATGGGCAATAATTAAGCCAAATAGTTCATTATTTTTACGCAGTGGGGCAACTAAATTGGCTTTAACTCCATATTGTTCTAAAGTACGAATATGACAATCTGTTAAACCTGGTTCATTATGAATGTCATTAATGGCCCTTACCCGACCATTGCGGTACAAATCTATATAGCGACCCCGAAAACAAGGATCGTCAATGGTTTGGCTTAACACTTTAGCAAATCCTTCTCCGATGGATTCGGCGATCATTGTGCCACTCCAATCAGCATTAAAGCGATAAATTAATACCCTATCGGTGTTTAAGGTTTTTCTTGCCCCTTCCACGGTACTGGTGAGAATATCTTGCATACTCAAAGAACGACGGGCGCGGAAGGAAATATCCCCAAATAAACGGGCTTGTCCGGCTGTTTCTTGAATTTTTTCGATAAAACTCAAATGATCGATCGCATATTCGACTTGGGTGGCCACTTGAGAGAGAAAATCAATGTCTGTTTTTTCCCAAAATTTGGCTTCTGAACAGTGATGGGCAATAAGTAACCCAAATAACTCTCCATTTTGACGGAGAGGGGCAACAATATTCGCTTTGACTTCATATTTTTCCAGTGTCCGAATATGACAATCACTTAATCCTGGCTCATTATAAATGTCATTGATGGCTTTGACTCGTCCTTTTTTGTACGCTTCAACATATTGACTACGAAAACAAGGATCATCAATTGTTTGGGCTAGGACTTTAGGAAAACCATCAGCTACTGATTCGGCAATCATCGTACCACTCCAGTCAGCATTGAAGTGATAAATTAATACGCGATCAGTTTTTAATATTTTGCGGGTTCCTTGAACAGTGGCTTGAAAAATTTCCTGTAAATTCAAGGATTGACGGGCGCGGAAAGCAATTTCTCCAAAAAACCATGCTCTTTGGGCCCCAGCTTGCTGTTGATTGATAAAGCTTATGTAATCTAGAGAATATTCAGCTTCGGTAGCTAATTGAGAGAGAAAATCAAGTTCCCAAGGTTCCCAGTGATGAGAATCAGCACAATGATGGGCAATCAATAAGCCGTAAAGTTTCTCATTTTTACGCAAAGGAACTACCAGATTAGCCCGTACTTTATACTTTTCTAATAGGTTAATATGACAATCAGTCATCCCTGGTTCGGTATAGATATCATTAATGGCCCGAATGCGACCTTCTTGATATTGGGCTGCATTACGTTTTTCAAAACAAGGATCGATAATAGTTTCACTCAGAACAGAAGGAAATCCCGACCCCACAGATTCGGCAATCATCGTCCCACTCCAATCGGGATTAAATTTATAGACAACCACACGATCTGCTTTCATAATGTCTCTGGCCCCTTCTACTGTGGTATTAAATAAAACATTCAATTGGGGGGTTTGACGAGTGCGAAAGGCAATTGTACTAAAAAGTTGTCTTTGTCTGGTTTGTCTTTCTTTTTCCTGCAAAACGTGAATAAATTTCACATGATATTCAAGTTCGTTGGCTAATTGGGAAAGCACATCAATATCTTCTTTTTGCCATTGTTTTGGACCGGAACATTGATGGGCAATAAGTAATCCGTAGATTTTTTCCTCTCCACGAATCGGCACTACTAGATTAGCCCGTACTTTATATTTTTCTAAGAGGTTTATATAACAATCGGTCATCCCTGGTTCGGTATAGATATCGTTGATACCGCGAATACGACCACTTTGATATTGGGCTGCATGACGTTTCTCAAAACAGGGATCGAGAATGGTTTCACTAAGAATGGAGGGAAATCCTTCAGCAACAGATTCTGCTACCATAGTGCCACTCCAGTCTGGGTTAAACTGATAGACGGAGATCCGATCGGTTTTCAGGAGATCTCTAGCCCCTTCAACTGCTGTGTTAAATAACGTCTCTAAACTAGGGTTTTGACGAGTACGATAGGCAATACTGCTCAATAGTTGTCGTTGCTTGGTTTCTTGGTCTTTTTCCTGTAATATATGGATAAATTTGAGATGATATTCAAATTCAATGGCTAATTGAGAGAGAAAATCAATGTCTGTTTTTTGCCACTGTTTCGGCCCGGAACATTGATGGGTAATAAGTAAGCCATAAAGTTTTTCATCTCCACGAATCGGAACTACTAAATTAGCCCGTATTTTATACTTTTCTAACAGGTTAATATAACAAGAAGTCATCCCTGGTTCTGTATAGATGTCGTTGATGCCGCGAATACGACCACTTTGATATTGGGCTGCATGACGTTTCTCAAAACAGGGATCGAGAATGGTTTCACTAAGAACGGTGGGAAATCCCTCGGCGACAGATTCTGCCACCATTGTGCCACTCCAGTCTGGGTTAAACTTATAAACAACGACCCGATCTGTTTCGAGAATTTTTCGGGCTTCTTCAACGGTGATTTTATATAAAACCTCAAGACTTGCTTTTTCACGGATACGAAAGGCTAGGGTAGCAAATAATCTCTGTTGTTGGGTGGTGCGATTTTGATCTTGAGATACTCCACCCCAATGAGAGGATAAATGGTTAAGACGAGTTTCTAATTCCCCTAATTGATCTTTTGATGTTTCTATTTTATCGGGTTGGTTTTTATCTAAAGATTTAATAGTATTGAGTGCATTTTCTATCTGTTTTGAAGCCCTTTTCATCAAGAGAGTTGCGGTTACTCCTGCGGCAACAGAAATAATTCCTGTTTCTAATACTAAGGTAAGGGGGGTTGTTTCCCAAACAGAATTTGCTAGGCCGATCAATAAAACAGGTAAAGAAGATCCCGCGATCGCGACATAAATTACTTGCTTTTTTAACCCTAGCGATCGCCATCCATTATAAACAGTAGAAAGATAACCTGATTGTGTTATTGGTGAATCTGACATCTCTTTTCCATTGACATCATTGTCTCCGTTATTAGTAGATATATTTAACCTATTTGATAGGGAATTTGGTTCATAATTCTGTTTCATAGCTCAATTAAACCCAAAATTGCTTATATTTGTTGATTATATTGAAAATTTAAGCCAAAAACAAACACTAATGAGAAATTTCCTTTTTCTTAAGTAACTCAAAAATTTTTTCTCCATCTAAGTGTAGCAATAATTCTCCTTTTTGCCCTTGCAGTTCTTTGTTCAAACAATGAGCAAGTTCCCAAGGAATCGATTTAATTACTATTTCTGGTGGGTTGACATCCTTCTCCCTGACCAATTGTCCGACTTGATGAACAGCTAACCCCACAACTTTGTTGTGTTGATGGATGATAATTATATTATAGGGATTATAATAGCTTTCTTTCAAGGAAGGGGAAAGGGTTAGAAGAGAGGCAAAATCTATGATCCATAAAACTTCCCCCCGACGATTACACACTCCCATGACTGACGAGAAAACACCATAAATCGGGATAATTTGATTGGGAGTAATTCTGATGATTTCACTGACGAGATCAGTCGATAACATGGACTGAATCTCTGGGGTTAAGTGAAATGACAGAAATTCATAATGTCGTTTTTGTTGAAGCTTCATATTTAATCACGTTGTTATAATACTTAGTCTAACTTTCTTTTTAGTCTCAATATGTAGTATGCTGGTAGAATCACTTATTTTAATTGAACAATCTGACTATAACTATAAGAATCTTACTCAGAACTATAACAATCTTAACCCACTTTTCCCACGTCAATTTACAGTACAAAAGGTAGTTTTTCGCATTAAATAGGTAATTATGAATTCATTTTCTGACACTTCTTACTCAAACCCTTCGTCCATTATATACTTACAAAAAGCTCGTAAAGAGTTAGAAAATCCAGAAGAAAATCAAATAGCAAAGTTACTTCATATCAACGAACAACTTAACGCAAAAATTCACAAATATCAGCGTTCTGAAATTGCTTTATTATCAACAAAAACACAGTTACATCGATTACTTTCTTGTAGTCCAGTAGTAATTTATAGTCGTCAAGCATCCGATGGATTTGCTCTAACTTTCGTGAGTGATAGTATCAAACAATTTGGCTATAAACCTCGACAGTTTTTTGAAAATAGGAAATTTTGGTCAAGTTGTATTCATTCTGAAGACGTTTTAGAGGTTTGTACTCAACTTCTTAATTTATTTGACGAAGAATCACAGATCTGTCAATATCGTCTCAGACATCAAAATGGGGCTTATCGTTGGATTCAAGATCAACGAAAGCTGATGCGAGATGATACAGGTAAAGCCATAGAAATTATTGGTTCGTGGCAAGATATTACGGAACGAAAAGAAATTGAACAAGCCCTTTTTCGCGAAAAAGAATTAGCTCAAGTTACCTTAAATTCTATTGGAGATGGAGTCATTACCACTGATTCTTCTGGAAGGATTTTATATCTGAATCCTGTGGCTGAAAAGATTACGAATTGGACTATTGCTGAAGCGAAAGGCCAACCCATATCAGCAGTATTTAAAACAGTTAATGAACACAGTAGTCAACCAGAAGAAAGTTCAGTTAACAAAGTGTTACGTCAAGGAATTCAAGTCTGTGTCAATGATAATATTCTGCTGATCTCCCGTGAAGGAGATAAATATGCTATTGATCAATCGGCCGCACCTATTTATAATCATAACAAAAAAATAATTGGTACTGTTTTAGTATTTCGGGATGTTACCAAACCTCGTGAACTAGCACGTGAAGTGTCTTGGCAAGCAAATCATGATATGTTAACAGGTTTAATTAACCGACGAAGTTTTGAGGAACAATTAGAAGCTGCTATTTTTGACGCTAGAACCAATAAACATAACTATATTCTTTGCTATTTGGATTTAGATCAATTTAAAGTAGTTAATGATACCTGTGGTCATATTGCTGGTGATGAACTGTTACGTCAATTGGCTGGATTACTTACTCGTCAAGTTCGTATCAGCGATCATCTTGCTCGTTTAGGAGGGGACGAGTTTGGTATTCTTCTCCATCAATGTCCTCTCCATGCAGGAGAAAAAATTGCAGATAAATTTCGTCAGACAATTGAAGATTTTCGGTTTATTTGGGATGATAAAACTTTTAGTATTGGTGCTAGTATTGGTTTAGTTGAAATTAATGCTGATACTGTGGATTTGAATGGTTTATTAAGTGCGGCTGATGCAGCTTGTTATGCGGCTAAAGATAATGGTAGAAATCAACTACATATTTATCAAGCTGATGATGTTGAAATGACGAAACAACGAGAAGAAAGACAGTGGATTTCTAAAATTAATGTAGCCTTAGAAGAAAACCGTTTCTGTTTATATTTTCAAAAAATTATCTCCGTTGATTCATCACAAACATCCCATAAAAATCATAATGAATTATTGATACGGATGATAGATAAGGACGGAAAAATTATCCCTCCGATGGCATTTATTCCTGCCGCAGAACGCTATGATTTAATGTCAGCAATAGATAAATGGGTCGTTAGTCACTTTTTTCAGTATTATCCCACTCTGACAGATACTCAAAAGCAAGAAATTTATACCATTAATCTATCAGGAACCAGTTTAACAAATGACAAATTTCTTAATTTTCTCAAGGAACAATTAGCAGAACATGAAGTGTCTCCAGAAACCCTATGTTTTGAGATAACAGAAACTACTGCTATTGCTAATTTAAGTAAAGCAATGGTGTTTATTCATGAACTCAAGAAAATTGGCTGTCATTTTGCTTTAGATGATTTTGGTAGTGGTATGAGTTCTTTTGGTTATTTAAAAAATCTCCCTATTGACTACTTGAAAATTGATGGTAGTTTTATCAAGGATATTCTTACAGATCCCATTGATTGTGCGATGGTCGAATGTATTAATCGTCTTGGTCATGTGATGGGAATTAAAACCATTGCTGAGTTTGTTGAAAATGATGAAATTCTCCACAAATTACAGGATATGGAAGTTGATTATGCACAAGGTTATGGTATCGCTAAACCTTGTCCTCTATTTCATAATCTTCAAGTTCAGAACTCAAAAAGTTGAATTGATTAAGAACTTGAGCATTTTCCAGGGTTAAAATTTTCTGTAATTCAGATACTTTATTCACAATGGCTAGAAAACGGGCTAATTCTTGTTGTAAAGTTTTAATGTGGTTATTTCTTTCTTGTTCAGTGGATGTATTTTTAAATTGATCGAGGGTATTAATCATTGATACTAGGGGTTTACGGATGATATGAGATAAATGCTCTAACAAGGTATCTTTAGCTGTTAGTAAATCTTGAAGTTGTCGGAGTTGTTGTTCTAAGTTTTCGCTGGATTCACTAATGGTTGAATATCGCTGTAACAGAACTTGTTGTTTCCTCAGTCGTGAGGTAATCGCTGCACGCAGTTGATCGCTGGTAACGGGTTTATTAAGATAATCATCTGCACCTAATTCCATTCCATGACGTAGATCCTCATTATTACTAGAAACGGTTAGAAAAATAAAGGGAATAGCGGCAGTTTTGGGATCTTGTTGTAGATTATTTAAGACATCATAGCCGTCTAATTCAGGCATTAAAATATCACAAATGATTAACTCAGGCAAATGAATTTGAGCTAATTCAATTCCTATACGACCATCTTCCGCTTCGATGGCATAAAATCCTTCTGATTCCAGGAATTTTACAAGGTTCGTACGAGTTGCTCGATCATCTTCAATTACGAGAATTTTCTGTTTCATTCTCCGAAATCCACTTAGATATAATATTAAGATAATACTTATTGTTCGGATAAGTGTTATTCTTTCAAGTATACTCAATTTGTTAATGGAATTAATCAAATTAAGTAATATTAACTGATATCATTTCCCAGTTTAAGAATTTTTCTCCTTTATTTTGGTTCAAATAGTACTTTTTCTCTAATTCTTCCTCCATTAATAATAAATTATCTATTGTCCAATAAAAATTTTGAGAAGTTATGATCAAACAATCAATATCACTATCCGGTCGAAAATTATCTCTCAGTACAGAACCAAATAATGCAAATTCAAGAATGTTCCAACGATTACAAAAATCAGTAATTTAATCAATTTGAATCTCTATATTTTTGGTTTTCATAGTTGAATAATATCTGCATTCCCTACTTTTAGGAATAAAATCAACAAAATAGTTTTTTTGTACCTTCTCTATTTAGTGTCTTTCCATTAAACTTAAATATCCAAACGCTACATATAGAGTTTGTCGGCAGTCACTTTTTAGGAGAAAGTATTAATGAACTATCAACAAGAATGGCAAAATAGTGGTGTTGATAAACAACTGATCAACCTTAACGTTACTCCTTTAAAAGGTAATTCTCCTTGCGAATATTTGCTCTATTCTGATTCACTTCCTAGACGAAATGATGGGAGAGTCACTCATTCTATTTTACAACGTTATGAACACACAGAACAGGGTGGTTGGTGGTGTTCAGGGATTGATTTATTAACAGGAGAAAATGACTTATGGGGATGTTTTAAACCTAATTGTCCTCGCTTCACTCAGCAACAGAATAAAGTTATTAAATATGAACATCCTCCTCAAACTCCTACAGGTATTTTTGCTTTAAAAGTTCCCTTACATTTATGGCAAATGTTAGCTCATCGTTACCAGATTGATTTTACCACAGAAACCATAGATAATCAACAACCAGATTTAGGCTTTTGGCAATGGGTAATAGCTCATCCTTCTATCCCTATTTGTATTACAGAAGGGGCCAAAAAAGCAGGCGCATTATTAAGTGCAGGATATGTAGCGATCGCCCTTCCTGGTATTAATAATGGCTATCGTACTCCTAGAGATGAATCAGGAAATCGTATCGGCAAATCTCATCTGATTCCTCAATTAGAAAAACTAGCAATTTCGGGTAGACAAATTTATATTACTTTTGATCAAGATAGTAAACCGAATACGATTAAATCTGTTAATGCTGCTATTAGACAACTGGGGTATTTATTCACTCAAAAAAGCTGTCAAGTTAAGGTCATTACTTGGCGATTTGAATGGGGAAAAGGGGTTGATGATTTTATTGCCAATGAAGGACAAAAAAAGTTTGATGAAGCTTATCAGAAAGCTTTACCCTTAGAGACATGGAAAGCTCAAGAATTAACCCAATTAACGTATGCTTCAGACATTGAGGTAAATTCTCGTTATCTTGAACCTTTTATCATTCCGAATAATGCTAAATTAATTGGTATTAAATCCCCCATTGGAAGCGGAAAAACTCAAGTTTTAGAGAATATTGTTAAAGAAGCGATCGCCCGCAAACAAAAAGTTTTAGTCATTGGACATCGTATCAAATTAGTTGAACAACTTTGTCAGCGTTTTGGACTTCCTTATATTACGGAAATTAAAGATAATTCTCGAAATGAATGTTTAGGCTATGGATTATGTATTGATTCCCTTCATGAGAATTCTTCTGCTAACTTTAATCTTGAAGATTGGAGAGAAGCACTTGTTATTATAGATGAAGTAGAACAGGTTCTTTGGCATGGTTTAAATTCAGATACTTGTAAACAGAATAGAGTCCCTATTCTCAAATGTTTTAAAACTCTAATACAAAATATTTTAGGGGGAGGAGGAAAACTTTTTATTGCTGATGCACACTTAAGCGATGTTTCTCTCGATTACTTAATTACTTTATCCGGTATTAATGTTAAACCTTTTATTATAAAAAATGCTTGGAAACCTAGTAATAGAGATACTTGGGAAGTTTATCAATATACAGAAAGTACCCCTAACAATATAGTTAAAGATTTAGTAGGCTATATTCGTCAAGGAGGGAAACCGTTTGTTTGTTTATCTGCTCAAAAAATAACCAGTAAATGGGGAACTCAAACCTTAGAATCTTACTTAAAAAAGCAATTTCCTGATGCTAACATTTTACGAATTGATTCGGAATCATTAACTGATCCTAACCATGCAGCTTATCAATGTATTACCCATCTTAATGAAATTTTAGGTAACTATGATATTGTGCTTGTTAGTCCCGCAATTGAAACTGGAATAAGTATTGATATTAAACGGCATTTTACTTCAGTTTGGTGTTTAGCACAAGGGGTACAAACTGCTACATCTGTCTGTCAATCTTTAGGGAGAGTTAGAGAGAATATTCCCCGTTATATTTGGATAGCCCCTTATGGATTTAATCAAGTAGGAAATGGATCAACTTCTATTCCTGGATTACTTACATCTGGTCATAAATTAACTCAATTAAATATTAGACTATTACAACAATCTGATTTAGAAGCATTAGACGATTTAGACACGGGATTTCAAGCAGAATCTTTATTATGTTGGGCTAAAATGTCTGTGAGAGTAAATGCTTCTATGATGAATTATCGAGAAGCTATTTTAGCACTGCTTCATGGGGCGAATCATTCTCTTAAACTAAGTTATCAAAAACCAGATCAAACAAAAAAAAATCACTTCCCTCCTAATCTAATAGAAACAATTGATATTGTTAGACAAGAAAATTATGAAGCCGAATGTCAAGCGATCGCCCATTCAAGAAACTTAAATGAGCAACAATATAATAAATTAAAGAAACGATTAATTAAAACAAAAAAAGAACGTCATGCGATTAAAAGATATGATCTAAAACAACGTTATGGTATTCCTATTACACCTGAATTAGTCGCCTTAGATAATCAAGGTTGGTATCAAAAACTAAGACTAAACTATTTTCTGACAATCGGGCGTTCTTATTTAGCAGATAGAGATGCAATGGTAGCACATAAATTAATTGAAATGGGACAAGGAAGTCTATTTTTACCCGACTTTAATCATTGTCAATTAGGAGCTATAATTGGCACATTAGAAGTCTTAGGAATTCCTATTTTAATGATGTATCCTCAACGCCAATTAAATCCCACTGATGATGATTTAATTAAGATGGCAAATCTAGCAATTAATAACCGACATGAGATTAAAACATTAATGGGAATTGGCATTGCTAAAAATTCTAGTCCTATTACGATTATCCGAAGATTATTAGATAAAATTGGTTATGGTTTAACTTGTCTTGGATTGAAAACTATTGCTAAAAAGCGAGTGAGATTGTATCAAGTCGTTATTCCGAAAGATGGACGAGAAGAAGTATTCAAACAATGGTTATTAAGAGATAATTGTAGTCCAGGAAGTTCTGAACCTTGGTATGCTGAATATAATTTGTCACCATTAAAGCTTAATGCTGAAGAACAAAATCATTCAAAAAATTACATTCAATTGAGTCTTGATTTATAGATTTTAAAGAACTTACGCACCGAAACTCTCCGTAGGGTCAATTGATGAATTAACCTTACTAAAACACTAAATATTTAGAGAATATATTAAGTGATCAATTTAGCCAACTTGTATTACAGTATAATTAAGACATAAAGCCTATCATCTTTAAGCTAGACTAGCAATGATAACTACCCTTACCCAAACAATTCATCGATGGCGTAAAGTGCTACTAATTGCACCAATAGTAGCTACATTAATCATTTTGACTAGCTTAACAGGTTTATTGCAACCGTTAGAATTTTTAACATTTGATAATTTTTTTCGTTGGCGTTTTCCAGAAAACGTCGATCCTAGAATTGTTATTGTTACAGTTAGTGAATCAGATATTATTAAATTAAAACAATGGCCCTTATCTGATGAGAAGTTAGTCAAATTAATTAATAACATTAAAAAGCATGAACCTAGAGTCATTGGGTTAAATATTTTTCGAGATTTTCCTATAGAACCTGGTTATCAAAAGCTAATTTCTCTGTTTAAATCAACCCCTAATTTAATTGGTATTGAAAAACTTATTGGTCAGCCAATTTCAGGCCCTCCCATTCTCTCTGAAAACCAACAAGTAGGCTTTGTTGATATGGTTTTGGATGAAGATGGAACGATTCGTAGAGACTTAGTAACCATGACAGTTCAAAAAAACTTAAATAAACTTAGTTTTCCGATGCTTCTATCGTTAAAGTATCTAGAAAAAGAAGAAATAACCCCTCAATTAACAGGAGAATATTCTCAAGATATAATAATCGGAAAAGCACGGTTAACACCGCTTTCTAAGGATGCTGGAAGTTATATTGGAATTGATAATGCCGGGTATCAAATTTTATTGAATTTTAGAGGAATAGAAAACTCTTTTGATCAGGTGTCGATTTTAGATGTTTTAAACAATAAAATTCCTGACAATTTATGGCGCGATCGCGTTGTTTTAATCGGTGTAACAGCAGAAAGTATTAATAAATCTTTGTTTACTCCTTATAGTAGTTCTCAACCGACATCAGGGGTAATTATTCAAGCAAATTCTGTTAGTCAAATTTTAAGTGCGGCCTTAGATAATCGTCCTTTATTAAGAGTTTTTTCCGACTTTTTAGAGTGGTTATGGCTAGTTCTTTGGTCTTTGATCGCTGCTATAACGATTAAACACTTAATCCGTCAAGATTTCTTGAATTATAGTTCAATTTTAAAATGGGGCGCGATCGCTATTCTTAATTTAATTATAGGTATGTCTTTAATAGTAAGTAACTATCTATTATTTTTATTAGGTTGGTGGATTCCTACTATTTCTCCTTTATTGGGAATAGCAGGTGCTTCAATTATTGTCATTATTTATCAATGGAAATATCTAGCAACTATTGATAGTTTAACTCAAATTCCTAACCGTTTTTACTTTAATCAATTCTTGCAAACAACTTGGAAATTAACTCTGTTTCATCGCAGGAATTTATCGATTATTTTGTGTGATGTTGATCACTTCAAACGGTATAATGATACCTATGGACATCAAGAAGGAGATAATTGTTTACAAAAAGTAGCTCAAGCGATTAATAAAGGAGTTCGTAGGACAGATTTTGTTGCTCGTTATGGAGGGGAAGAATTTGTGGTAGTTTTGCCGAATACTGATACAGAACAAGCTATACAAATTGCTCAAAGAATGTTAGCAAAGGTCAAAGCTCTTAATATTGCTCACGAAACTTCTTTAACAGCTAATCATGTGACAATTAGTTGTGGTATTGCTAGTCTAAAATTACCTAAAGATAAGTTTTATGATGACTTAATTCTCAGAGCAGATCAAGCTTTATATGAAGCTAAAAGAAAAGGCCGCAATCGTGTTGTTGTTTATGATTATATGGCTAATGTATCATGATGATAATATGAAAAATTTAGAATCTAAGCCATCAACAAGTAACACTTTAATTAAAAGTCCTCTCCGTTATCCTGGTGGAAAATCAAGAGCAATACCTCAAATTATTGAACAGCTTCCTCATCATTTTTTAGAGTATCGAGAACCCTTTGTTGGTGGGGGTTCAGTGTTTATTTATCTTAAACAAATTTATCCTGATATTAAAATTTGGATCAATGATTTAAACCCAGAGGTGTATTATTTTTGGAAAATCGCTCAATCTGATCTTAAAGAATTAGTAAGCGTTTTGCATAAAATCAAATTAAATTGTACAGATGGGAAACAATTATTTAATGAATTAACCTCTGTTAATGTAGCAGAATTATCAGAATTTGAACGTGCCGTTAGATTTTTTATTTTAAATAGAATTACTTTTTCGGGAACTGTTGAATCAGGGGGATTTTCTCAAGGTGCATTTACTCAAAGATTTACAGATTCTTCTATTGATCGTCTAGAAATTTTAGACCAAATTCTCCAAGGAGTTAAAATTACTAATTTAGATTATAGTGAGTTAGTAAACGCGGCAGGAAATGAGGTATTTATTTTTTTAGATCCCCCTTATTATGCTGCTACCAAATCTAAACTATATGGCAAAGACGGACACTTACATACATCTTTTGAGCATCAAAGATTTGCAGAAATTATGAGTCTTTGTCCCCATCAATGGTTAATTACCTATGATAATTCAGAATCAATTAGAGCTAATTTTGCAGATTTTAATCTAATTGACTGGGAATTACAATATGGCATGAATAATTATAAACAGGGTAAAGCCGCAAAAGGCAAGGAAATTTTTATCAGAAATTATGCTCTAAAACCTCAAATAATTTCTAAAAACATAGAAATGCAACAATTATCATTAGATTTTAGTATTTTGTAGGGGCGGGTTTTTGAGAAGATTTATGATACTCACAAAAAAATTAAATAAACCCGCCCCTATTTTATGAGCCTCTATTTTATGATATTCACAAATAGATAAATCCACCCCTATTTTATGAGCCTCACACATCTAATTTTGTATATTAAGATTAAGGTTTGTTGGGTTTCGTTCCTCAACCCAACCTACTAGATTTATCGTGGCGTGATCATTTATAATGAAAAAAGATGATTTTAAAATTTAATCAAATCTATGGCTAGATTAGAACCCCATACTTTACAGATGCAAATATCTCGGATGTTTGAGCAAGGACAATCCTTTTTTTGTGCTATAAAAGTACAAGATTGGTTACGAGAACAAAAAGAAGATCCCAACGCTTATGAAATCCTTTTTCATCCCCAACCTGCACCTGCAAATAGTAGTTTAACCACTTTAGTTACTATTGAATTACGTCGTCGAGATGGAGAACCCGTTGATCCTTGGTTACAAGAAGAAGTCAACCAAAGCAGTTAGCTAATAAGTATCTCAAGTTATTGGTTAAAATTAAAGAATTTTGTCTAAAAACCTGCTCGTATCTAAAAATTAAAGACACAACCGTCATCAGTAGGGGTCAACGGCCCTTGACCCCTAGATTATTAAAAAATATTACAATAAGGAGAGGAAATATTAAATAATGTAAAGAAGCAAGGATGTCAAAACGGGTTATTGTTATAGGAGCGGGAATCGGTGGATTAACGACTGGAGCCTTATTAGCCCGTCGAGGATACCAACTGACCATTTATGAGCAAGCCTTTGTCCCTGGGGGATGCGCTTCCACCTTTAAACGTCGAGGGTTTACCTTTGATGTAGGAGCAACTCAGGTGGCAGGATTAGAACCTGGAGGCATTCATCAGCGCATTTTTGCCGAATTAGAGGTAGAATTACCCCTAGCCACTCCCTGTGACCCCGCTTGTGCTGTTTTCTTACCCGGAGAAACCGAACCCATTAACGTTTGGCGAGATCCCCAGAAGTGGCAAGCAGAAAGACAAAGACAATTTCCAGGAAGTGAAGCTTTTTGGCAATTATTAAGCAAATTATTCCAAGCTAGTTGGAATTTTCAAGGACGAGATCCCGTATTACCCCCGCGAAATCTTTGGGATCTTTGGCAGTTAGTCTCCGCTATGCGCTTAGATACGTTAATCACCGTTCCCTTTGCTTTAATGACCGTAGGGGATGCTTTACGGTTGTATGGGTTGTCAGAAGATAAACGTCTCAAAACCTTTTTAGATGTACAGCTTAAGCTTTATTCTCAGGTAAATGCAGACGAAACTGCTCTTTTGTATGCCGCGACTGCTTTAGCTGTATCCCAACAGCCTCAAGGATTGTATCATTTGCAAGACAGTATGCAGGTCTTAAGCGATCGCTTAGTCGAAGGGTTAGAAAAGCATGGAGGACAACTATTAACAGGCCATAAGGTTGAAACTATTCACACGGACAAAAATCAGGCTAAAAGGGTCACTATTCGTCATCAGAAAACTGGAGAAACCTTTACAGAAACTGCCGATCATATTGTGGCTAATGTCCCGGTGCAGAACTTAATACAAATGCTGGATACGCCCCTGTCACCTTCTCCCTTATGGAAACTGTATCAACGACGTATCCATAAATTACCCGAAGCATCAGGAGCATTTGTAGTCTATTTAGGGGTTGATCGTCAAGCTATACCCCAAGGATGTCCCCCCCATTTACAATTCTTATACGATTATGACGGCCCCATAGGAGAAAACAACTCCTTATTTGTATCCGTCAGTAAACCAGAGGATGGACGGGCCCCGAAGGGAAAAGCTACCATTATTGCCTCATCTTTCACTGAGGCGCAAATTTGGTGGCAAATTACCCCCGAAAGGTATCAAGAATTGAAAACTCAGTATACACAAGAAGCGATCACCCGTTTAAGCCAATATTTTCATCTGACGGCCGACACCATTATTCATCAAGAAGCCGCCACACCCCGCACCTTTGCTCATTTTACAGCCAGAGATAAAGGAGTTGTGGGAGGTATTGGTCAAAGAGTGTCTACCTTTGGCCCATTTGGAATAGCCACCCGAACCCCCATTAACCATCTGTGGTTAGTGGGAGACTCTACTCATCCAGGGGAAGGAACAGCAGGGGTTAGTTATTCGGCCTTAACAGTTGTGAGACAAATTGAGCTAAACTAATGAGTAGTCGATAGACGATGATGATTATCACTTAGTTGACTATTCCTCATCATTTGGTGGCCAATAGGAGGAGCCGCAGGAGAAGCAGAAGGATCTTGTAATCCCTCCGTATTAAAACGATAACCCACATTACGCACCGTTTGAATCAGACTCGGTTGACGGGGATCAGTTTCGATTTTTTTGCGCAGTGACAGAACGTGAGTATCGATAGTCCGTGGATTATCAATAGCCTCGGGCCAGGCCCGTTGTAGTAACTCCGAACGACTTAAGGGGTTGCCTTCCGCTTGAGCTAGAACGTATAATAAACTAAATTCTTGAGGAGTAAGATCGACGAAATCCCCACGAAATTGTACCCGACGTTGGACTAAATCGATTTTTAGATCTCCATAGTCAAGATACATAGGGGCAGAAGCCACTCGCAAGCGTCTAATAAGGGCTTCAACCCGGGCCATAAACTCTTGCATCCCAAAAGGTTTGCTCAGATAATCATCCGCTCCAGCATTTAGCCCTCTGACAATATCTTTTTCACCGTTACGGGCTGATAAAATTAAGACTAGGGACTGCCTTTGTTGATGAAGCCATTGGCACAATTCTATCCCATCTCCGTCAGGAAGATCAGAGTCTAAAATAACTAAGGCTGGCTGGCGATGGGCAAAGGAATTTCGAGCTTGCTGAATATTAGCACATTGTTGAGCCATATAACCAGCTTGCTGTAAATGCCAACCTAATAAGGATCTCAGGTGAGGATTTCCCTCAACAATGGCAATATAAATCAAACTCACCTTAGTTGTATTCCTTCTAAAATAACACCCATTAGCCTAACAAACGCAATGTCAAGAATTTGTAACATCTGTTACTCTAGGTTATCACTAATTCCGAAGAAAAGCTTAAATTTTGTCTATTATATTGCTGATGGAAATTTCTCCTGTTAAGTGATCAAGATTTTAAGTCAACAACGGGGTAAAATAGGGTTAGGAGTGAATTAACCTTGTTAATGTCTAAATTTTCGGCAGAATTCCTTGCTTTCTTTTAAGGGATTGATTAGCATTAAACCATTAATAGTATTATCCCCTTTTAAACGCACTAATTAGGATTATGCTTCAAGATTCTCAGGCAATTCGTTATTATCAAAAGCTTACCGATGGAATGGTTGATTTATGGAATCGGGGTCGTCGCTTTGATGAAATCCAATCTTATATGGATGGATATCTCGCTTGTCTGCGTCATACGAGTACACTAGAAATTTATCTAATAAATAGATTAGAAGAAGAAGTTTGGCGGTTTTTTCGTGATCCGTCTAACTTTGAAATGACCCGATTACAAACTGAACCTGATTATTATTAACACTTGAAAAGTTCAGAAGTTCTTAAAATGTTATGTAGAAAGTTGGGGATACCATTTTCATCAACTTGGACTATAGATTCTCGTAGGGGTCAACGGCCGTTGACCCCTACTTGAGGAAATTAGTATTAGGAGGCTAAAGTTAATGTAACTTGTTGCTGTAATTCACCTTTTTGATACAGTTCAACCATAATATCGGAACCGCCGACAAATTCCCCGTTGATATATACTTGAGGAATAGTGGGCCAGCTTGAGTATTCTTTGATCCCTTCACGAATTTCATAATCAGCTAAAACGTCAACGGTTTCAAAGGGAACACCCAAGGTACTGAGAATTTGGACAACAGTGTTAGAAAATCCACATTGAGGCATCAATCTATTGCCTTTCATAAACACAAGGATTTTGTGTTCTTTAACAAGCTCATCAAGGCGTTCTTTAAGTTGTGGTGTCATAGATACTCCGAAAAAAGTCTACCAAGCAATTGAAAAATGATGGCCGCAGGCGCAGGGCTGACGTACCTATCCTAATCTATTGTAACTCAGGCCATTTATTGGGCCGCTTCCCAGTCTTGGGGAGTATAAGTTTTTAAAGCCAGAGCATGAATGATTTGTGTGTCCATAGCTTCTTTAACGGCACTATACACAAGCTGATGCTGTTTCACCAAGCTTTGCCCTTCAAATGTGGCTGAGACAACGATTGCCTCTAGGTGATCACCACCTTTTAGATCTTTTACCATGACTTGAGCATCAGGTAGTTTCTCTTTAATCATTGCTTCAACTTGGCCGAGTCCGATCATTGTATTTTCCTTAACGATTACTACCAACTCAATATTACGATTATTGTCACGCAAATTAAGACAGTTAAGCTACATCAGACAGATTAGTTTCTTATGGACTTGGTGTTGTAGCAGTTGAAGAACCCGAAAGAGGTACATCCACAAAGCCTAATTCGTATAATTGTTGATAAGATTTTTTGCCTAAATCCGTAGTCGGGTTCTGAGAACGAATCACTTGAATTAGTAAAGGGACGGCTAATTCGGGCTGATTTTGCGCTCGATGAACCAGGGCTAACTGATAGGTCGCTGAATCTCTCATCTGACCAGTTTTTAAGGCATTAGTCCGTTGCGTATCATAAATTTTTGTATCAATACCTGAGAAACTATTGGCTAATTGCAGATGAAAATTAGATAATTGATTAAAGATCTTACGGGCTTGTTGGAGTTTAGTGGCCGCTAAACCATAATTTTCCTTATTAATTGCTTCCGTTGCCTCACCCATTAATTTTTCTCCTCCCTGTAAACTTAGTAAACTATCTGCTTGAGTCAGGGGACGAAGATTATTAGGATCAGAAGGATCATCGATTTGTTCTGGGTCTGCTGGCGCGGGTTGTGCCGGTTGAGTGGTTCCCGAACCCTTGGGAGGAGTTTGAGCTTGTAGTATCATCGGTTGAGCGATACTACCGACAAAACACAGAGCTATCAGAGTATTCAAACTTAGGCCATGAGCCAGGGATTTTAACATAAGATCATTCGATAAATCTAAACGTAATCAGTTGAAACTCCCTCGCTTTTTTAACGGCGGGGATTCTTGGTTCAACGAGTCCACTTAAACTAGACTCCTTGCGGTATCTTAACATTTGTCTTTAACGATTTGTCTGAAGTTCCTGACTCACGCAAACTAGGTTGATTGACGGGAATAATCTACTCTATATATTTAATTAAGAAATTGTCTAAAGATTTTGTTAATATTGTTACCACAAGCAATCTGCCGGAGAACAACCTAAGCTATGAGCCAATCCATCAAACCAATTGTTATCGCCCCCTCGATCCTATCTGCTGATTTTAGCCGCTTAGGAGCAGAAATTCAAGCCGTGGACAAAGCCGGTGCCGACTGGATTCATGTAGATGTCATGGACGGTCGTTTTGTTCCTAATATTACCATTGGGCCCTTAATTGTTAAGGCTATTCGTCCCTACACCAAAAAGCCTTTAGATGTTCATCTAATGATTGTGGAACCTGAAAAATATGTGGCTGACTTTGCTAACGCGGGTGCTGATATTATTTCGGTTCACGCAGAACATAACGCTTCTCCCCATTTACACCGGACTTTAGGTCAAATTCGGGAATTGGGCAAAAAAGCAGGGGTTGTACTTAATCCTTCCACTCCTCTAGCATTGATTGAGTATGTTCTAGAACTTTGCGATTTAGTGTTAATTATGAGTGTTAACCCTGGGTTTGGGGGTCAAAGCTTTATTCCTGAAGTGGTTCCTAAAATTCGTCAATTACGTCAAATGTGTGATGAACGTGGACTAGATCCTTGGATCGAAGTGGATGGTGGCTTAAAAGTTGGTAATACTTGGCAAGTGCTAGAAGCTGGTGCTAATGCCATTGTCGCGGGTTCGGCTGTTTTTAACGCTTCTGATTATGCTGAAGCTGTTGAAGGTATTCGCAATAGTAAGCGTCCTCAACCTCAGTTGGCAACTGTTTAATCTAACAATAAAGGCGATCACTACGATCGCCTTTTAACAGTTATCAGTTAACAGTTAACAGTTATCAGTTATCCAGCTAAGTCGGTAATTTGTATAAAATGTGGCAATAAAGTTGTTAAAGTGTTAAGAATTGAAAATCCATGTCTTTAACCCCCTCTATTTTTCGGATTTCTCCCCTAATTCGTATTACTTTAGTCAGCTTATATTTAGCGTTAACCATTCCCCTTCCTTTTCTGGCCCAAGTAACACAAACATCTATTTCTACCTCTATCTTTTGGGGAGCTATTATCTTAGGTTTCTTGGTTTTATGGGGGGCATTAAGCGAAAAAGTAATAGTTGATGAGGACAATATCAAGGTGACTTATCCTCAATGGTTTCCCTCTTTTTTTCGTCAGAGATGGGAACTTTCTTGGACAGAAATTAAAGACTTAAAACTCCGCACCACAGGACAAGGCGGACTGGTTTACTATTTTATTTCAGATAAGACAGAGCAAGCTTATTTATTACCGATGCGAGTGGCTGGATTTGCCCGTTTAGTTAATATTGTCACTGAAAAAACTGGGATTGATACTACGGATATTCGTCCCCTGTCTCAACCTTGGATGTATTTTATTTTGTTAGGGTTGACCTTATTGTTATTATTCGTTGATAGTTGGACTATTTTAACAGCATTAAATCAATAAAATTGTACAAAAGATTAGGAAATTGAATTCTACACCTATAATTTAGTCCACGAAGGTGGACTTTGTTTCTATAGGATAAGGCTTTAGCCTTTGAGACTATATATGGGAATAGACACCATACATAGTGTTCAATAATTTAGAATCGCACTACTGGAATTGAAAAATTCTGTAACTTAAATTACATTTTATAAAAATAAATGGTAACATTAGTTATACTTTGTCTAATAAGATTATGGAATCATAACTTAAAGTCAGGGCTGGAACCGATGAAGACTCATAAATGTTACCTTGAAATTTAACGATCAACATACTCAGTTAAATAAGAATTAACTCTTACTAAATATTTACGTAAATTTTGGTAAGGCACTAACTTATCATAGTGAAGACGACCTAAAATGATGCCAGGATGTCTTTTATGAATGTTCGCAAAATCAGAAATATCCTGACTAGAAAATTTTCCTTTTTTCTGCTGAATAAACCCTTCTAAAGCATCAGGATGAATTAACCAATCTCTTGCTAATTGATTCGCTTCGGATTCTTGCTCATTATCCTCTAACTGATCCATATTGTCTAGATATAATCCTTGATGTCCGGCAAAAATATGACCAATTTCGTGCATTAAAGTAAACCAAAAATAATCAATTCGGTTATATCTTAAAGTTAAGGCAATTACTGGATTTTTCTCAAGATAAAACATGGCACCATCCAGATAAGTTTTATTGAGATGGGGAACCATAATAAAATGAATTCCTAAATCCTTGAATAATTTTGGAAGGTTAATAATTTGTTCTTCTTTTTCTGAATAAGCAAGAATATTAGGAATAGCCGTTTTGAGTTGTTCAAGTTTAAACTTTTCAATTTTTCGTTTTTTGGCTAAATATTCAACTCGCTTCATCCAAGAAATTAGGGATGATTTTTCTGGGTCTAATTGGTCATTATGACGAAAATTAACTGCTAATTTGGGACTTTCTAAAGGAGAATTAATTCCTAAAAAATCACATATATTTTTTTCTAATTCATCTAAAAATTCAGTCGGTTTAATCCATTGACGTTTAATTAATTCAGCAACAGGAGCAACGGTATACAAACGACTCCGACGCTCAATATCAGAGTCGTCTTTCTGCTTGTTTGCTAAAAAAAGGCGATAATTAGCTTCTAAATTTGTCCAAAAAGTAGGAGATGTTCCTAATGCTTGAGATAATTCTATAGCTGTTTCTGGGGTAATTTGTTTGGTTCCTTGAATGATTTCATTAATAGTTTGGGGTGGACGTTTTATGATTTTTGCTAAGTCTTTTTGTGTCCATCCACGAGCGTCTAATTCTCTACTTAAAATACGTCCAGGGGCCACAACTCGCGCAGGTTTTAAATTATTAGTCATATTTTTCCTCCTATTAGTGGTAATCTTCTATATCAATAATAAGGAGATAGTTTCCTTCCTCATCTTTCTCAAGTACCACAATTAAACGCCATTGACCATTTAAACGTAAAGAACGTTGTCCTTGTTTACCTCGTTTTCCTGATAGTTTTTCAAATCTTAGTCCGTTAAAAGCATATAAGTCTCGTTCACTTTCTGCGGAATCAATAATTGCCATAACTTCAAAGAAGTCATCGATAACATTAGGGTATTTGTGAGCATTTTTTTCTTCGGTATAGAGTGCCTCTATCTTTTTATTTTTAAACCTAAATTTCACGACATTACCTTCTGTCCTGTTTTGTCTTTCTGCATTATAATACAGTTAAATTCAGACTTAGGGTGAATCGCTGAATTTATAATAATACATATCAATGGTTTAAGCTAGTGTTATGTTAAGGCAAGTAACGCTACAAGTAAGACTATATATGGGAATAGACACCATACATGGTGTTCAAATTTTCCCAAATTCAGTATTTTTCCGTACTAACACACTAAATCTGGAAATATAAAGTTTTTCTGAAATTTATAATCAGACTACTAGATTTGAAAAATTCTCAAAAAATCTGTAACTTAAATTACATTTTGTAAAAATAAATAGTAAAATTAGTTACACTTTGTATAATAAGATTATGGAATCATAACTTAAAGTCAGGCTGGGACAGATGAAGACCCACAAATTCAGAGGCTATTGCAAAAATCAGATTGTGGCTACCAATGGCGCATTAGGTCAGCGCAAAGAAAAGCCTACAGGTCTTATTTTACTGATTTTGATTGTTTTTTTGCTTTTAGGGGTAATTCATTTTATTTATGGCTCAACCCTAACATCTTCTTCAACTCAAGGGCTAAACCTTCCCCACGAAGGGACTTTGTGGCAGTTTCTGGGGAAATAGTCACTAACTTCAATTGTACCGCACAAGCTTTTAATTCCGGTTGTAAAGAGGAAGGACAAGCTTCCGGGTGAGTTAGGGCGTTAGCTTCTGCATCGCTTGCCCAGAGTGCGCCCCAGTGCATTGGTACAAAAACCGTTTTAGGGGCGATCGCCTTAGTGATTTTAGCCGGAAAACGTGCCATTCCCCGACGCGATCGCACTTCTACTAGATTATTCTCTTGAATGCCTAATTTTTGAGCATCCTGGGGGTGAATCTCAATGAACGGGAGGGGGTGCATCTTAGTGATCTTTTCAATGCGTCCAGTGCGAGTTTGAGTGTGCCAATGACCATATAATCGCCCGGTGGTGAGGACAAGAGGATAGGCCTCATCGGGGGGTTCAGCAAGTCCCCTAGAATGATAAGCCGCAAATCTCGCCCGTCCATCAGGGGTATTAAAGCGAAAATCCGTATAAAGTCGTTTATTGGTGCGATTTTGCTCTGTTTCTTCACCAGCTTCTAGATAAGGCCAGTGATCAGGATAAGGCCATTGTAACGGGCCGTAAGTACGTAACCGTTCATGACTTAACCCGGAACAGTCACAAGGACGACCAGTGGTAATTCTTGCGAATTCTTCGTAAACTTGCGCCGAATTCTTAAATTTAAACCCTTTTTCAAACCCTAATCTCCGTCCCACTTCGGCAAAAATTTCCCAATCTGCCCTCGCTTCTCCAGGAGGATCACGAAATTTAGGGGCCAGGGTGACAATGCGTTCAGAATTGGTCATTGTACCCGCTTTTTCACTCCATTGAGCCGCAGGGAGTAAAATATGAGCATAAGCTGCCGTTTCTGTGGGATAGTAAGCATCTTGATAAACCGTAAACGGCGATCGCCTTAAAGCCGCTTGAGTCCGTTTAATATCGGGCATACTAACGGCTGGATTTGTGGCGGCAATCCATAATAACCCGACTTCTGAGGTTTCTAACCCTTCGATCATTTCCCAAGCAGTACGACCCCGTTGAGGTTGAATACTACCAGGAGGAAGATCCCAAAATTGTTCAATTTCGGCCCGATGTTGGGGATTATTGACGACACGATAACCAGGTAAAATATGAGAAAGGCCTCCAGCTTCTCGTCCCCCCATAGCATTAGGTTGACCTGTCAGAGAAAAGGGCCCGGCCCCCGGTTTACCGATATCACCTGTCATCAGATGAAGATTAATCAGGGTGCGGACTTTGGCAGTTCCTTCCGAAGACTGATTAATTCCCATAGACCATAAAGAGAGAACGTTCTGTGCTTCACCCCAATATCTAGCCGCTTGTTCTAAATGATCAATACGAATACCACATTTACGGGAGACTAATTCCGGGGGATAATGACAAATGACCTCAGCATAGTCCGAAAACCCTTTTGTACATTCATCGATAAAAAACATATTTGTATAGCCCCAAAGCATCAATAAATGAGCTATACCGTTGAATAAATCAATGTCTGTGCCAGGATTAATGGCTAGATGTAAATCTGCTGCTTCGGCGGTTTGAGTGCGACGAGGATCAACCACAATCATTTTAACCTGACGATTTTTTTTGTGGTGTTGACGTAAACGGTTAAAGACAATGGGATGACATTCTGCAGTATTGGTTCCTACTAAAAAAGCACAGTCGGTTAACTCTAAATCTTCATAACAACAGGGGGGGCCGTCACTGCCGAAACTTTGAATATAACCAGAAACGGCGGAAGACATACACAAACGGGAATTTGCATCAAAATTATTGGTTCCCAGATGGCCTTTAAACAATTTTTGAGCAATATAATAATCTTCTGTCTGAAATTGACCCGAACCGTACATACATAAAGCATCTGCTCCTTGGTTTTTGTGTACTATTTGAATACGGTTAACAATAGTTTCTAAGGCTTGATCCCAACTTACACGACGAAATTCATCATCTAAAGATTTCCGCATCATGGGATATTTTAGACGATCTTTTTCTAAAGATTCTGTCACCGTTGCCCCTTTGACACAGACTTTGCCCATACTAGACGGGTGAGTGCGATCGCCTCTAATTTGCCAGACGGGGTTTCCTTGACTATCTCGATGTACCGCTTTACCAGGTTGGGCCGGGGGTAAAGCTTCTAAACCACAACCAACGCCACAGTAAGGACAAACCGTTTTTGCTGAGTCAGTCATATTTGAGAATAAGGGTTAGGGGTTAGGGGTTTATGGTCTAAAATTAAGACTAGGGTGATTTCTGGGGCAGAATTTAGCCATGACAACAGTAATCTTAAACTTAGATACAGTAAACCTCAGTGATGAACAATTTTACCAACTGTGTCAAGTTAACCAAGATTGGCAGCAAACCTTATTGAATTCGTTACAAAAGTTAAGAATTCATAATTCATAATTCATAATTTATTTCGCTGTTGCCCCAAAATTCTCGATTAAAATCTTGGACAAAATAGGGATTAAATCTTCACAAGCAATGCCTTTTTGTACACAAGTTCCTAAATGTGCATCTTTGCCAACTTTACCCCCCATATACAGGTCAACTCCTTCGACAGTTTTGCCATCTTTGCGGACTTTGGTTCCCATTAAGCCAATATCAGCCACTTGAGGTTGTCCACAAGAATTAGGACATCCTGTCCAATGAATTCGTACTGTGCGGGGAAGATTTAATAGTTCATCTAAAGCCTTCCCTAACTTAACAGCCCTATTTTTCGTTTCTATCAGGGCAAAGCCACAAAATTGCGCCCCAGTACAGGAAACTAAGGCCCTTTGTAAGGGTTTAGGGTTAATGCTGAATTTTTGTAGTAAGGGTTCAGCTAGAAATAGTTCTAGATTTTCCGTGGAAATATGTGGAATAATGACATTTTGTTCAACCGTTAGGCGAATTTCACCATTTCCATAAACTTCGGCTAATCTCGCTAAATCTAACATATCTTGAGCATATAATCGCCCCACAGGAATATGTAAGCCCACATAATTCATTCCTGGCTGTTTTTGCGGAAAAACTCCAATATGATCCCGTTTATCCCAGTCAATTGCGTCTTCTTGAGCAGCCATAGCCAAAGGATGGCTTAATTGGGCTTCGACTTCGGCCCGGAATTTATTAATGCCCCATTCATCAATTAACCACATCAGACGGGCTTTTTGACGGTTAGCTCTTAAACCATGATCTCGATATACAGTAAGAATGGCGTAGCATAAACTGATCACTTTGTCAATACTTAGATTAATCCAAGCATTTAAGGGAATAGCCGCTTCACAGCGTTTAGCGGAGAAAAAGCCACCAACTAACACATTAAACCCTAATTCACCGTCTTTATAAGCAGGAACAAAGGCAATATCATTAATTTCTGCATGGACTGAGTTATCCCGTCCCCCTTCAATGGCAATATTAAATTTACGGGGTAAATTAGTAAAATTATAATTACCTTCACCCTTGTTAGTAACAATGTCTTGAACTTTGCGTACTAATTCACGGGTATCAATTAATTCGTCTTGATCTAACCCTGCAACGGGTGAACCCGTAATGTTGCGTACACTATCCATTCCCGACTGAACAGAAGTCAGATCAACAGCTTTCAGACGACGGAAAATGTCTGGGATGTCTTCGAGACGAATGCCCCTTAATTGTAGGTTTTGTCGCGTGGAGATGTCGGCATTGCCATCATCTCCATACCGTTGTACAATTTGTCCTAAGACTTCCATTTGATCGCTGGTTAAGATGCCATTGGGAATGCGTAGGCGTAACATGAATTTTCCTGGTGTGACAGGACGATAAAATACCCCTACCCACTTGAGTCGATATTCTAAATCGGTTTTGTCCATTGCTTCCCAACCAATCCGGGCAAAATACTCTAGCTCATCTCTAATGGCTAGTCCGTCTTTTTCGGCTTTAAACTTCTCAAATTTGTTTAAAGAATTTGTTGTCTCAGGTTTAGTGCTTTGTACCATAGTTGGTACTCCTATTGCTGTTGTGTTGCCCTCATTCAACCACTTTATTCTTGCTCCATTTTGTAACATTAGTCACTAATTGTTCTTTGTTATGAATAAAACGCATCGAAATCATTCATTTTTAACATAAAGATGAGATTGTAGTCAAATCAAAAGAGTCCCAGGATTTAACCCTGGGTAAAATGAGATTGGGATTGCTTTTTGCTGAGAATTATGGCATGATACAAAATTGTCCGAAATCGTAACATCTATGAAAGTCACCCAGGAAAAACTCCCCGATAGTCAAATTGGCTTAAAAATCGAAATCCCGGCTGAAACCTTAAAAAAAGCCTATGAAAAAACGGTCAATAATTTAGCCCGTACCGCCAATATTCCTGGGTTTCGGAAAGGAAAAGTACCGCGTCAAATTCTGCTGCAACGGTTAGGAAAGCAATATATTAAGGCAGCAACCCTAGAAGAATTGATTCAAGAAACTGTCAAAAATGTTATCAAAGAAGAATCTTTAGAAGTATTAGGCAATAACTATCTACTACGTTCTAGTTTTGAGGAATTAATTGGTAAATTTAACACGGAAGAACCCCTCACCTTTTTAGCTGCTGTTGATGTACCCCCCACAGTCGAACTGGGAGATTATCATACTTTAAGTATCAAAGCGGAAGAAACCGTCTATAATCCGCAAAAATTAGAAGATTGGCTCAAAGAACGTCAGGAAAAACAAGCAACTCTCGTTCCCGTTGAAGATCGTCCCTTACAAATGGGAGATGTAGCTATTGTTGACTATGAGGGACGTTTTGCACCCGCAGAAGGGGAAGAACTCAGCAGTGAACCCATTCCTGGAGTTCATGGGAAAGATTTTCGGGTTGATCTCGAAGAAGGTCGTTTTATCGCAGGAATGGTAGAGGGGATGGTGGGAATGAACCCCGAAGAAATTAAGGATATTTCTTTAGTTTTTCCTGACGAATATCCTCAAGAAGATTTAGCTGGACAACCCGTCGTTTTTAGAATTACTCTCAAAGAAATTAAAGAAAAAGAGTTACCTGAACTTGATGACGATTTCGCTGAAGAAGTTAGCAAATATGAAACTATTGCTGAGTTACGGGAGTCTTTAGAAAAAGAGTTTCAAGAAGAAGCGGCAAACGCTACCAAAAAAAGCACCCAAGATGCAATTATTGCTCAATTAATGGAACTCTGTACGGCCGATATTCCTGATACGATGATACAAGACCAAATTACCCAAGTGCTTACCCAAACTGCGATGCAGATGGAACAAATGGGAATTGATCTACGTCAATTGTTTACTCAAGAAAATCTGCCAAAATTGAGAGAAAATGCTCGTCCTGAAGCTTTCGCCAGACTTAAACAAACCTTAGTTATTAAAGAAATTGCTAAGGTTGAAAATATTAAGATAGGGGAGTCTGCCATTCAAGAGAGAAGTCAGACGGTTATTGAGCAATTATCGGGACAACAGGTTGATGCAGATAAATTACGTCAACTGGTATACGACGACTTGTTAGCAGAGGCTACTCTAGATTGGCTTCAAGACAAAGCCACCGTAGAATTGGTTCCCGAAGGTACTTTAAAAGCGGCTGAAACAGAGGAAACTGAAGAAACCGAAGAAACACAAACAATAGATGTTAGTGCTTCTGACTCAGAAGAATAAAAGGATAGGGGCGAATAGCCATTGACCCCTACCATAGCCGATGGGGAAAGCTAATAAAGTAAAGTAAGACGGCTCATCAAATTAGCCGTCTGTTTGTGTTAGGATGAAACGAGTTGAGATCTTAATTAACCCCTAATACCTATAGTTTCGTAGGTGTAAACGGGAAATCTCAACGAATTCTTAATCTTTAAAATTTTTGACCTGACTTAACGGGCTATGATTCAATCTCAATCCTTAGATTATGCCATGCACAACCAACGTTCCTCAGAGATATACTCCATGAGTCAAAACGTTGTACCGATGGTAGTCGAACAGTCTGGAGTGGGAGAACGGGCCTTTGATATTTATTCTCGTTTACTACGGGAGCGCATTATCTTTCTAGGAACCCCTGTAGATGATCAGGTGGCTGACTCCATTGTCGCCCAATTACTGTTCCTCGATGCGGAAGACCCGGATAAAGATATTCAAATTTATATCAATTCTCCTGGGGGTTCAGTTTATGCTGGACTCGCTATTTATGATACCATGCAACAAATTCGCCCTAATGTGGTTACCATTTGTTTTGGATTAGCTGCTAGTATGGGAGCATTCCTGTTATCAGGAGGAACCCAAGGAAAGCGCATGGCTCTGCCTAGTTCTCGTATTATGATTCACCAACCTTTGGGGGGCGCACAAGGACAGGCAGTGGAAATTGCAATTCAAGCCAAAGAAATCCTTTATATCAAGCGGCGATTGAATGAAATGCTCGCTGAGCATACCAAACAACCTTTTGATATGATAGCTGCCGATACGGAGCGAGACTTTTTTATGTCAGCTCACGAGGCCAAAGATTACGGTCTGATCGATAGAGTAATTGTTCGGCAAGAGTTACCTGACCCCACTGTTCCTGTCACCTCACTCACCTAAATCACAAGCTTATGTCTAAATATGACTCCCATCTAAAATGTTCATTTTGCGGCAAATCCCAGGAGCAGGTGCGTAAGCTCATCGCTGGCCCGGGAGTCTACATTTGTGATGAATGTGTTGAATTATGTAACGAGATTTTGGATGAAGAATTGATTGATGATCCCACTCGTCGCCCCATGACGGCAGCAAGTCCTGATGAGTCGGGAACTAAACGTCGTAACCGTCCCGATCGTCTGCCCTTTGATCTAATTCCTAAACCTAGAGATATCAAAAAAAGTCTCGATGAGTACGTTATTGGACAAGAGGAGTCAAAAAAAGTTCTCTCTGTGGCAGTATACAATCATTATAAGCGTTTGAGTTTAACTAACTCTAAAAAGGGCGGCCATGGGGAAGATGGCATTGAACTTCATAAGTCCAATATTCTTTTGATGGGGCCAACAGGATCAGGGAAAACCTTACTTGCTCAAACTTTAGCCCGTATTTTAGAGGTTCCGTTTGCGGTAGCAGATGCTACTACCCTCACAGAAGCGGGTTATGTGGGGGAAGATGTGGAAAATATCCTACTGCGACTGCTACAAGTGGCAGATTTAGACGTAGAAGAAGCTCAACGGGGTATCATTTATATCGATGAAATTGATAAAATTGCCCGTAAGAGTGAAAATCCTTCCATTACTCGTGATGTGTCGGGTGAAGGGGTTCAACAAGCTTTACTGAAGATGTTGGAGGGGACGATCGCTAATGTTCCACCTCAAGGGGGACGCAAACACCCTTATCAAGATTGTATTCAAATTGATACTAGCAATATTCTCTTTATCTGTGGTGGGGCCTTTGTTGGCTTAGATAAGGTGATTGAACAACGACTTGGTAAGAAGTCTATGGGGTTTGTTCGTCCAGGGGAAACTCCATCTAAGGAAAAACGGGCAGCAGAGTTAGTGCAGAAGGTTGAACCGGATGATTTGGTAAAATTTGGCATGATTCCCGAATTTGTGGGACGTATTCCGGTGATGACGGCTTTAAATCCCTTAGATGAAGATACTTTGATCGCTATTTTAACTAAGCCTCGTAATGCTTTGGTTAAGCAGTATCAAAAATTGCTCAAGATGGATAATGTTCAACTAGAGTTTAATAAGGATGCTATACAAGCGATCGCTCAAGAAGCTTACCGACGCAAAACAGGGGCTAGGGCTTTACGGGGCATTGTGGAAGAATTAATGTTAGATATAATGTATGAGTTACCATCTCGTAAGGATCTGCAACGGTGCATGATTACGAAGGAAATGGTGGAACGACGGTCTACGTCTGAGATTCTCGTACATCCTTCTTCTATTCCTACACCAGAATCAGCTTAATTTGACGAAATTATCCATGAATAAGATTAATATTCGCGGTGTCGATCACTATTATGAGTGGATACGTCAACCGGGGGACACGGGGTTAAAACCTGTTATGGTGTTTGTTCATGGTTGGGCTGGTTCGGCACGCTATTGGCAAAGTACGGCCCAAGCTTTGTGCGATCGTTATGATTGTTTATTGTACGATATGCGAGGTTTTGGCCGGTCTAAATTGCCGGAAATTTCCCTAAATTTAAGTTACGAATTAGAGGAGTACGCGGAAGATTTAAGGGTATTATTAGATAGTTTAGGTATTGATAAAGTTTATCTGCATAGTCACTCTATGGGTGCTTCTGTGGGGGCTTTATTTATGACAATGTACCCGAAAAAGGTGGAACGGGCTATCTTAACTTGTAATGGCATTTTTGAGTATGATGAGAGGGCGTTTAATGCCTTTCATCAGTTTGGTGGTTATGTGGTTAAGTTTCGTTATAATTGGTTTTTAAAGGTTCCTTTGGCTGATCGTTTATTTATGGCCAGATTTTTATATCGTCCCATTAAAAAAGAGGAAAGATTGGCTTTTTTAGAGGATTTTATATTAGCAGATTATGAAGCAGCTTTAGGCACAATTTATACGTCTGTGAGTAAGAAAGCGGTGGAAATTATGCCGCAAAAGTTTGCAGAAATTACTGTTCCTACTTTGTTAATTTCTGGGGAGAAAGATCAGATTATTCCGGCAAAAATGGGACGGATGGCGGCAAGTTTAAATGATAAAATTGAGTATGTAGAGATGGCGAAAACGTCTCATTTTCCCATGTTGGAAGATCAGGAAATGTATTTAAAAACTGTGAGAGAGTTTGTAAATTAAGTAAAGATGAGTTGTTGTTCGTTCATGACTTTAATTCTCCTTGTACTAATGTTGTGGTGTTCGGAGCAATTTAGCGACTTGCTTAGGTTCCACCGAGGGGATTACTTTTTATCCCGAATGCCTTCGATCAGGGTTTCTAGTCTGGTTAATCTTTGTTCTAGGCGGTTTTCGCTGTCTTTTATTTCATTTCTGATGTTTGCGACTTCAACGTTGATATTTCCTTTAATTTCTAATAATTCTGAGTTTAAGGGGATTAATTCTACTTTGATGACGAGTCTTATCATCCAGAACAATCCTCCAAAAAGGACTCCTAATGCGATTATTGTTGATGCGATCGTGGGGACGTAGGGGATGAGGTCTGACATTGTTGTCTTTAAACCTGCATAGTTGAAGGTTATCAGTAAAAAATATTGAATAAGTGATGAATCTGCTTACTTTTAATAAGCAGATTCATCACGAAACTAAGCCTTAACGACTTTGATCGTGAGTCACAACCTTGCGATCGCTTTGTTTAATGATATTGTGACGGCTAGGTTTAGAAGCATTAGATTTACTAGGCTTACGCTTAATTAAGGGTTTGGATAAGTTATTTTCAGGGACTTCCCAATCAGTTCTCATCCAGTGAGGACAATTTTGATCATAGATCATCTGTAGGGCCGCCGCCGCAATGGCTTGGGGGTCATATTCGGCACTCAGTTCCCGCACCAAGGGTAAGAAAGAAGCCATCCGTTCTCCTGCCAGAGAATCTTGGATTTGTTGTTGTAATTTTCCGAGTCGTTTAGCCTCAACTTGAGAACGGTTAGGAATCTGACAAACTTCTAAAGTCTGACGCACTCGTCGTTCAATTTGGCGAATCATACGACGATCAATCGAATCAGCTAAAGAAATAGCGGTTCCGGTTTTTCCTGCTCGTCCTGTCCGACCAATCCTGTGAATATAGGTTTCCGCATTATCAGGGAAATCATAGTTAATTACATGGCTGAGGTTTTCTACATCTAACCCCCGCGCCGCAATATCAGTAGCAACTACTAATTTAACTTTGCCATCCCGAAAACGTTGTACTAGACGTTCCCGTTGGGATTGACTCAAGTTACCATGATATTCATCCACACTTTGCCCCGCTTCTTGTAACTTGCTCGTTAATTCAGCAGCAGTTTGTTTAGTACGGACAAAAATAATGGCAGATTCAGGATTTTCAATCTCTAAAATTGGCTGTAACGCTTTTAATTTAGACCATCCACGAGGTACATTATAGAGATGTTGTTCAATCATGGTAGGAGCCGCTTGAGGCTGCTCCACACTCACTGTAACTGGAGTGGTGAGAAACTGATTAACTAAATCCCGAATTTCTCTGGGCATAGTAGCCGAAAAACAGGCCGTATTACGACTTGCTGGAGTGGTTTTAAGAATGGTTTTGACATCATCAATAAAGCCCATACTTAACATTTCATCAGCTTCATCAAGCACCACCCAACGCAAAGAATCTAAAACTAATTTTTTGCGTTCTAATAAGTCGATAACTCGTCCAGGAGTTCCTACTACAATTTGAACGCCTCGTTCTAAACTGCGAATTTGTCGCTCAATAGATTGACCACCATAAACGTTGAGAATAAACAGACGACGTTCTGTAGTAAAGTCTTTCATCGCCTGAGCTACTTGTTGGGCTAACTCACGAGTTGGGGTGAGAATTAATGCCTGAACATTGGGGTTTTTAACATCAATTTTTTCGAGAATAGGTAAGGAATAAGCAGCCGTTTTTCCCGTTCCTGTTTGAGATTGCCCCAGGATATCATTGCCTTCTAGGATTAAGGGAATGGCTTTCGCTTGAATTTCGGTGGGAGTATCAAAACCAATGGCTTCTAATCTGTTTACGATGGCTTCAGATAATCCTAAGTCTTGGAAAGAAATGGTCATAAGGAAGGTTTATTTTGTAAGTTGACTTTTGAGTTTAAAAATTGCATGATTGGCAGCTAGGTCAGGTTTAATTTATTCCTAAAACTGCGGGATATTTTGGCTCATACTAGCACAATTTATCTCTGGTTTCTAGTCCGGTTTATACGGAAAATTTCCCCTAGTTCAAAGTGATTTCTCCATAGAGATCATAGACATCTGCATCAGTTATTTTGACGGGGATAATACTATTCAATAAAGCATCTCCTTTTACGTAAACAATACCATCTACTTCTTCGGGTGCGAAGCGGGCCGAACGACCAATTAATTGTTCTGTTTCTGGATTTTCTTGCTCAATCAATACCTCGACGGTTTCGCCAATATAGGCTTGATTTTTCTTGAGAGAAATTGGTTGCTGAATTTGCATTATTATTTCTCGTCTTTCTTGAGCAATTTCTAAAGGGATTTGATCGGGCATTTTATAAGCAGGGGTTTCTTCTTCCGGTGAAAAGGTAAAGACTCCCACATGATCAAATTCGTGTTCCTCAACAAACTCAACTAAATGTTGGAAATGTTCCTCAGTTTCTCCAGGAAATCCCACAATAAATGTGGTTCTTAATACTGCTTCAGGAATGGATTCTTTGAGGCGTTTAATAATGTTATCGTTGACTTGTCCTTGCCAGGGACGATTCATTCTTCTTAGAATATCAGGATGGGAATGTTGTAGGGGTAAATCCAGATAAGGCAAAACGTTGGGCGTTTCCCTCATGGCTTCAATTACTTTCGGGGTTAATCCCGTCGGATAAGCATAATGAATCCGAATCCAAGGAATATCGACTTTTCCTAAGGCCCGCAACAGTTCAGCGAGTTTTGCCTCTCCATACAAGTCTAGTCCATAATTAGTCGTAATTTGGGAAATTAAGATTAATTCTTGAACCCCTTGTTCAGATAATTGTTCAGCTTCTTTGACTAGAGATTCAATCGAACGCGATCGCTGATTTCCTCTTAAATAGGGAATAATACAAAAGGCACAGCGATAATCACAACCCTCGGCTACTCGTAAGTAAGCGACTCCTTCTGTGGTGGTTCGATAACGAGGAACAGTTTCATCGGCGATAAACGTCGGATTACTGGAAATCTCTGTGACTCGTTCACCTGTTTCTACTCGTTCGATTACGTCTACAATTTTTTGATAATCTCCGGTTCCTACTAAAGCAACGGCTTCTGGCAGTTCGGCAAGTAATTCCCCTTGGAAATGTTGGGCCATACAACCAGAAATAATGATCTTTTTGTTGGCTTCTGCTAGTTCTACTAAGGTACGAACTGACTCTTCTCGCGCTTCTTGGATGAAACTACAAGTATTAACAATAACGTAATCGGCTAGTTCTTCGTTGGCATCGACTGGATAACCTGCTGCAGTTAGCAAGCCTAGCATATGCTCTGAGTCGATGCGGTTCTTTTCACATCCTAAGTGAGAGATGGCTATAGTTGGCTTATTGCCCATGAATTATTTGGTTTTACCCCTTATCGTTCACCGGGGCCAAAACCAAGTAAATCCTTCTCGTTAGCCTTACGGCTAGGAATGGTTAAGCGGACGACGCTGGCTTGCCCCTGTTGTACACTTAAATTATCTTAACATACTTTTTGCTTAAGGGAAACCCTTCTAGAAAAAATTGTGTTTAATGGCTGTAAGAAAATACCCCAGAAACGGTATTTATGGCGTTGCAGCAGCACTGGCAAAGCAAGATTGAGATAGGGGTTAGGTTTTGGGGGTTGGCGGTTAGGGATAAATTCTCTAGAATTTTGCTGTTACGATTAAATCCCGTCATACAGCTAATGCTGTTTTAAAACAAGCAGGACTCTCTAAGGCTTTTTAGTCCGCCATTATGGCTCTCTCGACATCTTGGGATAAAATGTATAATCAGCTACAATACTTTATATGGTGGATTACGAGGCGCCTTAAAAGTTATGATTTTTTCATCAAAGTCATAGCCGCGTCTAACTCACCCTACGAATTATAAGCTTTACTTATCCCCCTTTACTTCCTAAATTTTGCTATCCATAATTTAGTGCCAAAAATCCCTATTAATAAGCTTGGAATGCTTAAATCTACATCCAATGTTTCCCAATGTAATCCCTCGCAGGATGGTGTAATCTCTACTTCTGCAATATCTTTGTCAGATGCACCTGCTAATCCCTGAATTAAGTTAAGAGGAAACAAAAAAGTAGTGCCATTTTTCAGTTTAAGAACGATGGTTCTATCGGACTTACTATGCTAAATTAATAATTAATGACAGACCTTATGTCTGATCCTATAAAGACTAAATCCGCCTGCGCAGACTAAATTTTAGGTTGCGTAGGCAACCTTTGTTTGTATAGCTTAACTCTTAAGAGTTAAGGTCTATCATTTGTAAAGAATTGAGGAATGTTAGATTATCTTGCAATTTAATACTTGCAAGATATTTTTTTATAAATAGTATTAGGAAGCTTATCATCATCTATCTACTTGTAATATCATGAGAGAAAGAAACCGACACAGAAATTCCTATTACCACAGTGACAGAACCCAAAAGCTACAAAGACAGTGTAAACTTACCCCAAACTGATTTTAGTATGCGGGCCAATGCGGTCAGCAGAGAACTCGAATTACAGAAATTATGGGCAGAAAATCGGATTTATGAGCAATTGTCTGAAAAAAATCCCGGTGACTTGTTTATCCTTCATGATGGGCCCCCTTACGCTAACGGGTCACTCCACATGGGTCACGCATTAAACAAAACCCTCAAAGATATTATCAATAAATACAAATTGTTGCAAGGTCACAAAGTTCGCTATGTTCCTGGTTGGGACTGTCATGGACTCCCCATTGAACTCAAAGTTTTGCAAAGCATGAAATCTCAAGAAAGGGAGGGTTTAACCCCCATTAAATTACGTCGCAAAGCGCGAGATTTTGCCCTTAAAACGCAACAAGAACAGTGTGAGGTATTCAAACGGTTCGGAGTGTGGGGAGACTGGGAAAACCCCTATTTAACCCTCACTCCTGAATATGAAGCGGCCCAAATTGGAGTATTTGGAGAAATGGCCCTCAAAGGGTATATTTATCGGGGTCTTAAACCTGTTCATTGGAGTCCCAGTTCTCAAACCGCTTTAGCAGAAGCAGAATTAGAATATCCTGAAG